>DASVOY010000709.1:0-3543 GCA_036383115.1 Allostellaceae bacterium | reverse complement strand
TCGGTCCGGTTGATGGCGGCGCGGAACTCGGACGAGCCGGGCAGGCCCTTCGAATACCAGCCAAGATGCTTGCGCGCGATGCGGCTGCCGACCGCCATGCCGTAATGCACGAGCATGTCGTCGTAGTGAGCGAGCACGGTGTCGAGCTGCTGTGCGAGATGCGGATCGGGCAGGCGCTCGCCGGTCCGGAGGTGCCGGATCACCTGGTTGACGAACCACGGCCGCCCATAGGCGCCGCGCCCGACCATCACGCCGTCTGCGCCCGACTTGACAAGGGCATCGCGCGCGCCGTCGAGCGTGGTGATGTCGCCATTGGCGATCACCGGAATCCGCACCGCGTCCTTGACCTGGCGGATGAAGGCCCAGTCGGCGCTGCCCTCGTAGAACTGGCAGCGGGTGCGGCCGTGGATGGTGATCATGCGAATGCCGCAATCCTCGGCGATCTTGGCAAGGCGCGGCGCGTTGCGGCTCTGCTCGTCCCAGCCGGTGCGCATCTTGAGCGTCACCGGCAGCGCGACCGCATCGACCGTCGCCTCGAGGATGCGCGCGGCGTGGAGCTCGTCGCGCATCAGCGCCGAGCCGGCATGGCCGTTTACAACCTTCTTCACGGGACAGCCGAAATTGATGTCGATGAGGGCCGCGCCGCGGTCGGCATTGAGCCGCGCTGCCTCGGCCATGACCTGCGGCTCGCAGCCCGCGAGCTGCACCGCCATCGGCTGCTCCTCCGGGCAATTCGCCGCCATCGCCATGGACTGGCGCGTCTGGCGGATCATCGCCTCGCTGGCGATCATCTCGGAGACGACCAGCCCGGCGCCATGGCGCTTCACCAGCCGGCGGAACGGCAAGTCCGTCACCCCCGACATCGGCGCCAGGATAACGGGATCGTCAAGACGGATCGGGCCGATGTGAATGCTCATTTACTAAGCACCGAGTATGCCTGCCCAATAATTGAGCACATGATACCGCAGGCTGTGTGCGATACAACAAGAATCGTTCCAAGCCCTGTCAACCTCTTGAAATTACGAGGACGAACGGGGGCTTGGACGAAAGCTACGCGATCAGGACATCCTGGACGAATTTGACGCCGGGATAGGCGAGCGTCAGCAGCAGGTAGGCGAGGAGCGCCAGCCGTGCCGCCCGCCGGCCGCGCATGCCCCAGCGGTAGCGCGCAACCAGCAGGATGCCGATCACCGCGAAGGCGGCCAGCGAGAACAGCGTCTTGTGGTCGAAGGGCAGCAGCCTGCCGCCGAGGAAGTGCTGCGCCGCCATGCCGCTCGCCAACCCCAGCGCCAGCACCGCTTCCGCGCCGGCGAGGAGGCGCACCTCGAGCGCCTCGCTCTCGGCCACTGCCGGCAGCAGCCGGGTCAGCATCGTCGGCCGCTTCGCCTTGAGCGCCCGCTCCTGCAGGAACACCGCCAAGCCGGCCACCGCGCCGATGGTGAGGAGGCCATAGGTCGCGATGGCCAGCACGATGTGAGTGTCGAGCCAGCCCACCGGCACGGCCTCCGCCACCGGCCGCTCGGGCGCGTGCTGCCAGACCAGCGCGGCGATGCCGAGCAGGACGAGATAGGGCAAGAGCAGCGGCGCGAGCTGCCAGGCATGCCGCGTCGCCAGCGACAGCGTGAGGAACAGCGCCATCGTCGCCGCGATGGTCAGCCACAGCGACATGGCGAAGCCGGTGTGCCAAGGCCCGCCGGTCTGCGCCAGCACCCACAGCCCGGGGCCGAGCACGGCGAGGGCGAGCACGCCATAGAATATCGCGTCACGCCCCCCTTGGCGGCGGAACGACACCGCCGCCGCCGGCAACAGCGCCAGGAACGCGCCAAAATTCAGGGCCACGCTGTTCATCGCCCGCACATAGCCACGCCGGCGCTGCCTTGGCAAGCGCTCGCCCCTGGTCTAGCTTGCGGGCCTATGGCTTCCTGCATCGCGCTCGTCGTGGCAGCCGGACGCGGCACCAGGCTTGGCGCCTCCTTGCCCAAGCAATACCTGCCGCTCGCCGGGCGGGCGCTGCTGCGCTACAGCCTGGAGACGCTGGCGAGCCATCCCGCGATCGACGATGTCCGCGTCGTCTACAATCCCGATGACCAGCCGCTCTATGACGAGGCGGCTCAGGGGCTCGCCCTGCTGGCGCCGGTGCCGGGCGGCGCGGCGCGGCAGGACTCGGTGCGGCTCGGCCTGGAGAGCCTGGAAGCGCTGGCGCCGGAAAGCGTGCTGATCCATGACGGCGCGCGGCCCTTTCTCGATCACTCGACCATCGACCGCGTGCTGGCCGCGCTGGACGAGGCGCCGGGCGCGATCCCTGCCCTGCCCTTGCGCGACACGGTGAAGCGCGGCGCCGAAGGGCGCATCGTCGACACCATCGACCGCGCGTCCCTGTGGCGGGCGCAGACACCGCAGGGCTTCCACTACCGCCCGATCCTCGCCGCGCATCGCGACGCGGCGGGCAGCGACCTTTCCGACGACGCGGCCGTCGCGGAGCGCGCCGGGCTCGCCGTGCGGCTCGTCCAGGGCAGCGAGGAGAATTTCAAGGTGACGACAAGTGACGACCTGCTGCAGGCGGAGCGCATCGTCGCCGCGCGCCAGGCCGACATCCGCACCGGCCAGGGCTTCGACGTGCACGCCTTCGGCCCCGGCGACCACGTCTGGCTGTGCGGCATCAAGGTGCCGCACCCGCAGGGCCTCGTCGGCCATTCCGACGCCGATGTCGGGCTCCACGCCCTCACCGACGCGATCCTGGGCGCGCTGGGCGCCGGCGATATCGGCATGCATTTCCCGCCGAGCGACCCGCACTGGCGCGGCGCCGCCTCGCACCGCTTCCTGCGCCATGCCGCCACCCTCGTCGCCGCGGCAGGCGGCAGCATCGTCCATGTCGACGTGACGCTCATCTGCGAGCGCCCGAAGATCGGCCCCCATCGCGAGGCCATGGTGGCGCGCATCGCGGACATCCTCGCGATCGAGCCGCGCCGGGTCAGCGTCAAGGCCACCACCACCGAGAAGCTCGGCTTCACCGGCCGCGGCGAAGGGATCGCCGGACAGGCGGTGGCGACCTTGCGCCTGCCGCTCTAGCGCGTGACGGGCATGAGCGCCGACGGCGGACCGGCGCCCCTGCGGTTTGATCTCGCTACCGTCACCGCCACCTGGTTCGGGGTCGGCCTTCTGCCCGTGGCGCCAGGCACCTGGGGTTCGCTGGCCGCGCTGCCATTCGCCTGGGTCATCGCCTGGATCTTCGGCGCGCGGGCGCTGCTCATCGCCGCGGCGGTGCTGTTCTTCGTCGGATGGTGGGCCGCCGGACGCATGGCGCGCGATACCCATGTCAAGGACGCCGGCGCGATCGTCGTCGACGAAGTCGTGGGGCAATGGATCACGCTGGCGGTCGCGCCGCGCGACGCCACCGCCTACCTCGCGGGGTTCGTGCTCTTCCGCGTCTTCGACATCGCCAAGCCCTGGCCCGCGCGATGGGCCGACCGCGAGCTCCCGGGCGGCTTCGGCGTGATGGCCGACGATGTCATCGCCGCCTTCTATGCCATCGCCGGGCTCGTT
>DASVOY010000708.1:0-2097 GCA_036383115.1 Allostellaceae bacterium | reverse complement strand
AGCTACGAGCGCATCGTCCATCCGCCCGAGGGCGTGTTCTCGGCGCGCCAGGCGAGCTATGCCGCCATCGCCGCGATCGAGACGCCCGATGCGCGCACCATCGTCTTCCGGCTGAGCTGGCCCGAGGCGGCGATGCTGGCCAATTTCGCCTCGCCCTGGAACTGCATCTACAGCGCCGCCAGGCTCAAGGAGGACCCGCTCTTCCCCAAGACGCACATCCTCGGCAGCGGCCCCTTCACCTTCGTCGAGCACGTCAAGGGCGAGCACTGGCGGGCCAAGCGCTTCGAGCGGTATTTCCAGCCGGGCAAGCCCTATCTCGACGGCTACGAGGCGCGCTTCCTGAGCGGCGCCAAGGTGGTCGACGCGCTGGAGAAGGGCGACATCCAGGCGCAGTTCCGCAGCGTCACGCCCGCCGAGCGCGACCGCCTCCAGGCGGCGCTCGGCAGCCGGGTCGAGGTCGCCGAGAGCCCCTGGCTCATCAACCTGCTGCTCGTCTTCAACAGCAAGCGCCCGCCCTTCGACGACGAGCGGGTGCGGCGCGCGCTCTCGCTCGCCATCGACCGCTGGCAGGCGGCGGAGAGCCTGAGCAATACCACCTACATGAAGTTCGTCGGCGGCGTGATGCGGCCGGGCTTCGCCATGGCGACGCCCGAGGCGGAGCTGGCGCGGCTGCCGGGCTTCGCGCACGACATCGCCGCGTCCAGGGCCGAGGCCCGGCGCCTCCTCGGGGAGGCCGGCGTCAAGGACCTCCGGATCGCGCTGGTCAACCGCGACGTGGCGATCCCCTACGGCCCCGGCGCCGACTACGTCACCGCGGCGTGGCAGGAGATCGGCGTCACGGTCGCCGAGAAGCGCCTCAACACCAAGGACTGGGAGGCGGCGCTCAAGGCGGGCGAGTTCGACGCCGCCTTCGACTTCGCCGGCGATTATTTCGACGACCCGACGCTGCAGCTCGCCAAGTACATCTCGCGCGACCTCTCGCCGGTGAACTACTCGAGCGCCACCGACCGCCTGCTCGACGCGCTCTTCGTCGGCCAGGCGGTGACCCCCGACCCGCGCCAGCGCGCCAAGATCGTGCGCGACTTCGAGAAGCGCGCCTTGACCGCCGCCTATGCCGTGCCGATCCTGTGGTGGAACCGCATCATCGCCAACTCGGCCCGGGTCAAGGGCTGGGCCATCACCCCCAGCCACTACCTCAACCAGGACCTCGCCGATGTCTGGTTGGTCAACGGTAATTCATCCTTGAAATCAGAGCGAGACAGGAGCCAAGCGGCACTGCCAAGATGATATAGGGAGTGGGCGTTGGCAGATCCCCAGTCTAAGACTGCCGCTTGCCGGCCGGTCGGAGTGCCGCCGGCCCCCGGGGCTCGCGCCGGCGTCTATCTTGCCGGTGTGAACATCGGCACGGGCGGGCCGCCGTCGGTCGGCTTGAACACGAGCCGCACCGCCTGGCCGACGCGGATGGCGTCGAGGTCGCAATCGACGATGTTGGTCATCATGGTCACGCCTTCCTCGAGCGTGACATAGGCGATGGCGTAGGGGACGGGCGCGCGCCGGATCACGCGGTAGGAATAGATCGTGCCGCGGCCGGACGCGGTGTGCCATCGGGTGTCGCCGCTGAAGCAGAACGGGCAGTTGGCGCGCGGATAGTAATGGAATTCGCCGCAGGCGGCGCATTGCTTGATCAGCAGCTTGCCCTCCGCCGCAGCATCCCAGAACGGCTTGGTCTCGGGATTGATCGAGAGCGGCGCGATCGCTCTGTCGCGTGGCGGCATCGCTGCTATTCCCTTCCCAGGATCAAGGTGGCGCTGCCGTGGCGCGTGCCGAGCGAGCCGCCGGTGCCATGCGCCAAGGCCAGGTCGCAATTCCGCACCTGCACCTTGGGATGCGCCTCGCCGCGCAGCTGGCGCACCGCCTCGATCACCTTGGTCATGCTGCCGCGATTTCCCGGATGATTGTTGCAGAGCCCGCCGCCGTCGGTGTTGAAGGGCAGTTTGCCGGTGCCGGAGATCAAATTGCCGTCGGCCACGAAACGCCCGCCGCGGCCCTTCTCGCAGAAGCCCAGATCCTCGAGCGTGATGAGCACGGTGATGGTGA
>DASVOY010000707.1:0-4033 GCA_036383115.1 Allostellaceae bacterium | reverse complement strand
ACCGCGTGCTCTGTTTTCTCGACGATCGGCCTGTAGCGGCGTTGGCGCGGCGTCTCGGCACCACGCGCTCGGCGGCCGCGGTCGAACTGTGGCGACCGCATCTCGCCGGCGCCGTCGTCGCCATCGGCAACGCGCCGACGGCACTCTTCCATCTCCTGGAAATGATCGAGGCCGGCGCGCCGAGGCCGGCGCTGGTGCTGGGATTCCCGGTGGGCTTCGTCGGCGCGAGCGAGGCCAAGGCGGCGCTCGCCGAGAATCGGCGGGGAGTGCCCTTCGTCGCGCTCGCTGGCCGCCGCGGCGGCAGCGCGCTCGCCGCCGCGGCGGTGAACGCGCTCGCCGGCGGGGAGGGCGCGCCATGAGCGCCTGGCTGTCGGTCATCGGCATCGGCGAGGACGGACTCGACGGACTCTCCGGCGCGGCGCGCGCCCTCGTCGAGAGCGCCGAGGTGCTGGTCGGCGGCGAGCGGCATCTGGGGTTCATCCCTCCGGGCGCGGCCGAGCGCATCGTCTGGCGCCAGCCCCTCTCCGCTACCATGGATCTGATCGCGGCGCGGCGCGGCAAGCGTGTCGTCGTGCTGGCCAGCGGTGACCCGCTCTGGTACGGGGTCGCCACCGCGTTGGGGCGCAGCTTTGCCGCCGAGGAGATGCTCGTGCTGCCGCAGGCGAGCGCCTTCAGCCTCGCGGCGGCGCGGCTCAAATGGCCGCTCGAGGATTGCGTCGCGCTCAGCCTGCACGCCCGCCCGCTCGAGGCGCTGCGGCTCCACCTCGCGCCCGGCGCGCGCATCCTCGCGCTCAGCACCGACGGGGATACGCCGGTGCAGGTGGCGGAGCTGCTGCGCGACGGCGGCTGGGGACCGAGCGCGATGACGGTCTTCGTGCAGATGGGCGGCCCGCGCGAGCGGCGCATCGACGGCACCGCGGAGCACTGGCCCTTGGGGCGCGTCGCCGCGCTCAACACCCTCGCCATCGAGTGCCGCCCCGGGCCGAAGGCGCGGGTGCTGTCGCGGCGCGCGAGCCTGCCCGACGACGCGTTCGAGCATGACGGCAAGATCACCAAGCGCGCTGTCCGCGCCGCGACGCTCGCCGCGCTGGCGCCGGTCGCGGGCGAGATGCTGTGGGACATCGGCGCCGGCTGCGGCTCGATCGCCATCGAATGGCTGCGCGCGAGCCGTGCCGTCGGCGCCGTCGCCATCGAGCGCGACGCCGCGCGCTGCGGCACCATCGCGCGCAACGCCGCTGCGCTCGGCGTGCCGGACCTCCGCGTCGTGCATGGCGCCGCACCCGCCGCGCTCGACGGCCTGCCGCCGCCGGACGCGATCTTCCTCGGCGGCGGCGCCAGCGACGGCGCCCTGTGGGAGGCGCTGTGGCGCGCGCTCAGACCGAGCGGGCGGCTCATCGCCAACGCGGTGACGCTCGAGGGGGAGGCGCAGCTCCTGCGCTGGCATGCGCGCGAGGGCGGCGAGCTCGCGCGCCTCGCCGTATCGCGCGCCGAGCCGGTCGGCGGCTATCACGGCTGGCGCGCGCTGATGACGGTGACGCAGCTCACGCTGACGAAGCCGCGGCCATGATCGAACGGTGGAGCGCGGGCTGGCGCCCCTATGCGCTGCTCGGCCTGCTGTGCCTTGCGCTCTACCTACCGGGCATCGCGGCGCTGCCGCCGCTCGACCGCGACGAGTCGCGCTTCGCCCAGGCGACGCGGCAGATGCTCGAGAGCGGCGATTTCCTGCGCATCCGCTTCCAGGACGAGGCGCGCAATAAGAAGCCGGCGGGCATCTACTGGCTGCAGGCCGCGTCCGTCGCGGCGCTGAGCGACGCCGGGAGCACGGCGATCTGGCCTTACCGGCTGCCCTCGCTGGTGGGCGCGACGCTTGCGGCGCTCCTGACTTTCGCGCTTGGCCGCCAGCTGGTCGGGGCGAAGCCCGCGCTGATCGGGGCGGCGCTGCTGGCAAGCACGCTGGGCGTTGTCGCCGAGGCCCATCTCGCCAAGACCGATGCCGTGCTCCTCGCCACCGTCGTCGCGGCGCAGGGCGCGCTCGGCGTCATCTACTGCAATGCGCGGCGCGGCGAGGCGCCGGCCTCGTGGCGCTGGGCGCTGCTGTTCTGGGCGGCGCAGGGGGCGGGCATTCTCGTCAAGGGGCCGCTCACGCCGCTCGTCAGCCTGCTCACCGCCGGCGTGCTGTCGCTTGCCGATCGCGAGGCGCGCTGGCTCAAGGGCCTGCGTCCGCTCTGGGGCGTGCCGGTCATGATGGCGATCGCCGCGCCGTGGTTCATCGCCATCACGGCAGTGACGGACGGCGCCTTTCTCGGCGAGGCCGCGGGCCACGACCTCCTCGGCAAGCTCGTCGGTGCGCAAGAGGCCCATGGTGCGCCGCCCGGCTACTACCTCCTGCTGCTCGCCGCGACCTTCTGGCCGGGCTCGCTGCTGCTGGGCCCGAGCTTCGCCTGGGCGTGGCGCGAGCGCGCGGCGGCGGCGGAACGCTTCCTCGTCGCCTGGGCGCTGCCGTTCTGGGTCGTGCTCGAGATCATCCCCACCAAGCTGCCGCATTACATCCTGCCGGCCTATCCCGCGCTGGCGCTGCTCGCCGGCCGCGCCGCGGTCGCGCTTGCCGAGGGTGCGATGGTTCGGCGCCGCTGGCTCGACATCATCGTCCTCGTGCTCTGGGGCGCGGTGTCGCTGGCGCTGGCGGCGGCTCTGGCGCTGCTGCCGGGACGCCTCGGTCACGGCTACGAGGTCACGGGCATAATCGCCGCCGCGATGCTGCTGAACGTCGGCGGCGGGCTCGCGGTGCTCGCGTGGCGTGGTGCCGGCCCCGGACTCGCCTCGGTCGCGGTGCTGCTGGCGCTCGTCGTCTTCCCGGCCGCATTCCATTTCGTCGCGCCGCGCCTCGATCAGCTCTGGCTCAGCCGCGCGGCCGCGGCGGCGGTTGCGCGCTATCATCCGCCGCGCGGCGCGGCGGTGGTCGCGGTGGGCTACAGCGAGCCGAGCCTCGTCTTCCTGCTCGGCAGCGGCACGCGCTTTCTCGCCGCGGACCAGGCGGCCCAGTATCTCACCGCGACGCGCGGCGCCGCGGCGCTGGTGAGCGACCGCGACGACGAGGCTTTCCGCCGCGCGCTGCAATCGCGCGGCTGGGAGCCGCGGGCGATCGACCGCGTGGCCGGGCTCGACTATTCGAACGGCAAGCACATGGTGCTGACGCTCTACACGGGTGCACCGGCATGAGCGGCAAGATATACGGGCTCGGCGTCGGGCCGGGCGATCCCGAGCTGATCACCGTCAAGGCCTTGCGGCTGCTGCGTGCTGCGCCGGTGGTCGCCTACCCCGCGCCCGAGGACGCGCCGAGCTTCGCCCGCGCAATCGTCGCGCGCTGGCTCGTCCCGGCGCAGGTCGAGATCGCCATCCGGGTGCCGATGGAGAGCGCGCGCTTTCCGGCGCAAACCGTCTATGACCGCGCCGCCGGGGAGATCGCCGGCCATGTCGTAGCCGGGCGCGACGTCGCCGTGCTGTGCCAGGGGGATCCTTTCTTCTACGGCTCCTTCATGTATCTCTTCGGCCGGCTCGCCGCGCGCTTCCCGGTCGAGGTGGTGCCGGGCGTCGCCTCGCTCGCCGCCTGCGCCGCCGCCGCGCATTGGCCACTCGCCGCGCGCGAGGACACGCTTATCGTGCTGCCGGCATCGCTCGCGGAAGAGGAGCTCGCGCGCCGGCTCGCCCTCGCCGACGCCGCCGCCATCATCAAGCTCGGTCGACACTTCGCCAAAGTGCATAGCGTGTTGCGCCGGCTCGGCCTCGCGGGCAATGCGCGCTACGTCGAGCGCGCCACGCTGGCGAGCCAGCGCGTGCTGGCGCTCGACGCGGTGAATCCGGTGGAAGTGCCATACTTCTCGATGATCCTGCTGCATCGCCGCGGGGCGGCATGGACATGAGCGCCGAGCTGCCGCGCGGTGCCGCCATCATCGTGCTCGGCCCGAGCGCGCTGCCGCTGGCGCTCAGGGTCAAGGCGCTGCTCCCGGGCGCGCGCATCCACGCGCCTTTGGTG
>DASVOY010000706.1:0-3562 GCA_036383115.1 Allostellaceae bacterium | reverse complement strand
CCGTGCCGAGCGTGCTCTCGGCGGCGGATGGGGCGGCGACCTTGACCGCCATGACCGCCGCCGCGGTCGCGCGCGCCGCCGAGCACTTCCCGGCGCCGGCGCGGCAATGGCTCGTCTGCGGCGGCGGGCGGCGCAACCCGGTGCTGATGGCCGCGCTGTCGGCGCGTCTCGGCGCGCCGGTGGACCCGGTCGAGGCGGTCGGCTGGGACGGCGACGCGCTCGAGGCGCAGGCCTTCGCCTATCTCGCGGTGCGCTCCCTGGCGGGGCTGCCGCTCAGCCTGCCCGGCACGACCGGCGTCGCCCGGCCGGTGACCGGCGGGCGGCTCTTCCGCGCCTCGACCTGATCTGGCTTTTTTGGCCTCAGCCGCTACGCCCGAGGCGCTGGTAAAGCCAGCCGCCGGCGCTGCCCAGGACGATCCAGAACACGGCGGCCACCGCGAGCGAGGCGGCGGCGAACTCGGCAGCGAGGCCGGCCGGCGCGGCGCCGCCCTCGACCGGCGGATGCGGCGCGCCGGCGAGATGGGGCAGCAGGATCACGATGACGCCGACGATGCGCCACGAGTGACGGCGCGCGAAGACCAGGAGCCCGATGCCGGCCGCGGTGGCGAGCGCCGTGCCGAGCCACCAGCCCTGACGCGCCAGCAGGTCGGCGGACACGCTGCCCGGCAGCTCCGGCGGCAGGCCGAGCGCGGGCGCGAGCGAGAAGCAGGCGAAGCCGGCGATGCCCCAGAGCACGCCGTGGGACAGGCCCGTCTCCGCGCCGCCCACGATCTGGCGGAGTGCGAAACCCGCGCTCAGCAACAAGCCGAAGCCGACGCCGATGATGCTCTTGGCGAGCATCGTCAAGCCGGCGCGCTCGAGCCCGGGCGCCGGCTCCCATCCGGCATCGTCATGGGCATGCCCCGGGGTCGCCGCTTCGTAGCGCTCGGCCGCCGCGATCAACGGCGTGAGCTTCACCGCCCCCAGCGCGCCGGCGACGATGCCCGCCAGCAACCCGGCAAGGATGCCGGTGAGGAAGATGCGGCGGAACACGCGCGAGCGTCGGTCAGTGGCAGGGGAAGGCGAAGGAATGCCGCGCGTCGTGCGCCGCGTTGTGGGCCACGGGGACGGACGCGAACCCCGCGCCAATGACGAGGAACGCACCGACGAGCAACGCCAGCAGCGCCGGCAGGAGCGCCGCCGTCGACCGCGCCGCCCCGGCAGATGAAGTCACCACGAGCTTGCGCATCCCTGTCTCCCCCTCGCTCGTCCGATTGCCCGAAGAGGCTAGGGCGGATTGGCCCTGCCGATCAAGCGCAGGTTTTGCCCGGCTCCAGTCAAGTCGGCACCAGGCGGCGGTCGAGGGCGGCCGCCTTGATCGATTTCTGCAGCTTCTCGAAGGCGCGCACCTCGATCTGGCGCACGCGCTCGCGCGAGATGCCGTATTTCTGGGACAGGTCCTCGAGCGTCGTCGGCTCGTCCTTGAGCCGCCGCTCGGCCAGGATGTCGCGCTCGCGCTCGCTCAGATGCGAGAGCGCCCCGCGCAGCAGGTCGCGCCGCAAGCCCAGCTCCTGGCGCTCGCCCAGGTTTGTCTCCTGATTGCTCTCCTCGTCGACGAGCCAATCCTGCCATTCGCCCTCGCCGTCGCTGCGCAGCGGCGCGTTCAAGGAGTGGTCGGGGGCGGCGAGCCGGCGGTTCATGCTGACGACGTCGGCCTCGGGCACGCCAAGCTCGGTGGCGATCTTCTTGACGTTCTCCGGCGAGAGGTCGCCTTCCTCGATCGCCTGAAGCTGGCCCTTGAGCTTGCGCAGGTTGAAGAAGAGCTTCTTCTGCGCCGCCGTGGTGCCCATCTTCACCAGCGACCAGGAATGCAGGATGTACTCCTGGATCGCCGCGCGGATCCACCACATGGCGTAGGTGGCCAGGCGGAAGCCGCGCTCGGGGTCGAAGCGCTTGACCGCCTGCATCATGCCGACATTGCCCTCGGAGATCAGCTCCGAGAGCGGCAGGCCATAGCCGCGATAGCCCATGGCGATCTTGGCGACCAGCCGCAGATGGCTGGTGACGAGACGGTGCGCGGCCTCGGGGTCGCCATGCTCGCGCCAACGCTTGGCGAGCATGTACTCCTCTTCCGGCTGCAGCAAAGGGAACTTGCGGATCTCCTGGAGATACCGCCCGAGATTGCCCTCATTGGCGATTGTCGGCAGGGCAGGGGTCGTCGCCATTGCCATCAGATCCTTCGTGACGTAGCCGCGCCCGCTCCCGAGCGCTCTTGCTGCAATGCAATAGCTAGTCAACATCCTAGACCAAGCCAGGGTTCTTGTCCAATTTAGACCCGCTCCAACAATTCCAGCAATTCCCGCATATCGCGAGGTAAGTAGCTGGTAAATTCGACATATTCGCCGCTGGCGGGGTGGCGGAATCCGATCAAAACCGCGTGTAGTGCCTGGCGCGGGAAGGCGGCCAGCCGCTCACGCGTCTCGCGCGGGATGCTGCGCAGGCGGCCGACGCTCCGGGCATTGCCATAGGTGCGATCGCCGATGAGCGGATGGCCGCGCTCGGTCAGGTGCACTCGGATCTGGTGCGTGCGGCCGGTGGCAAGCCGGCACTCGACCAGCGCCGCCGCATCCTTGAAGGCGCGCAGCACGCGATAGCGCGTCACCGCCGGCTTGCCGCCCTCGCGCAGCACCGCCATCTTCTTGCGGTCGCGCGGGCTGCGGCCGATGCGGCCGGCGAGCTCGCCCTCCCGCGGCTGCGGCACGCCCCACACCACGGCCTGGTAGGCGCGGGTGACGCGCCGCGCGGCGAAGTCGGCGGAGAGCCGCGCCTGGGCGAGCTCGTCCTTGGCGACGACCATGAGGCCGCTCGTGTCCTTGTCGAGGCGATGGACGATGCCCGGCCGCTTGACGCCGCCGATCCCGGCCAAGCTGTCGCCGCAATGGGCGAGGAGCGCGTTGACCAGCGTGCGGTCGGGGTTGCCCGGCGCGGGATGCACGACGAGCCCGGCCGGCTTGTCGATCACCAGCAGATGCTCGTCCTCGTAGGGGATGACGAGTTCCATCGCCTGCGGCAGCGGCGCGTCGGGCACCGCCTCGGGCAGCGCCAGGACGAAGCTCTGCCCCGGTTTGACCCGCATGGAGGGGTCGGTCATGGCCGCGCCGTCCATGGTCACCCTGCCGGCTTCGACGAGCTGCTTGACGCGGGTGCGCGACAGCTCGGCGAGGCGCGTCGCCAGCAGCCGGTCGAGCCGCTCGCCGGCATCGGCGGCTTCGGCCGTGACGCGCCGCAGGGCGCCGCTCATCGTGTCGTCCTCGATCATCCCGCGCTAGACTGACCGGAAGCTCCCGCCGCCTCAAGTACGGGTCCGAGACATGAATTTCCGCAGCGACAATGTCAGCGGCATCGCGCCCGAGATCCTCGCCGCCATCGCCGCGGCGAATGCGGGCGACGCGCCGTCCTACGGCACCGATCCCATCACCGAGCGCGTCACGCACCGCTTCGCCGAGCTCTTCGAGCGCGAGGTCGCGGTCTTTCCCGTGGCGACCGGCACGGCGGCGAACGCGCTGGCGCTGGCGGCGCTGAC
>DASVOY010000705.1:0-4786 GCA_036383115.1 Allostellaceae bacterium | reverse complement strand
ACTGTTGTTTACCAATGTTTCGTGCCCGCGATCCTGGGTATAATAGGCATGATTGTTTTAATAAATCCGTAAGTGCCCATTGGATTTTATTTGGTTTTTACTTGAATTACCGGAACTTGTCCGCGGATTCCCTGGCCGAATTGGGAACCACGACCCGCCACAGCACGCAGCTATAGTCAGATCGACGGCTTGCTTGAAGAAAGAGCGCCAGATACGTGGCAAAGCCCCGACGTCGTCCGGACGCTTGTGCCCGCGCCGCCCGAGGGCAACGAGGGGCACGGGGCTATGCGCCGCTAATGTGAGCGAGACGCTCACTAGCGGGTGCGGACGCTGCCGAGGAAGCGGTCGACCTCGTTGCGCAACCGCTCGGCCTGGGTAGCGAGCTCGCCTGCCGATTGCAGCACCATATGGGCGGCGTGGCCTGTCTCGCTGGCGCTGCGCGTGACGCCGGCGATGTTGGTGGAGACGCTCTCGGTGCCGTCCGCCGCCTGCTGCACGCTGCGGGCGATGTCGCGGGTAGTGGCTTCCTGCTCCTCGACCGCGGCGGCGACCGCACTGGCGATCTCGTTGACGCGGGCGATGGTGTGCGAGATCTCCTCGATGGCGTCGACGGCCCCGCGCGTCGCCCCCTGGATCTCGTGGATCTGGGTGGCGATCTCCTCGGTCGCCTTTGCCGTCTGGTTGGCCAGCGACTTGACTTCCGACGCGACGACGGCGAAGCCCTTGCCCGCATCGCCGGCGCGCGCGGCCTCGATGGTGGCGTTCAAGGCCAGCAGGTTGGTCTGCGAGGCGATGACGTTGATGAGCTGCACCACGTCGCCGATCTTCTGCGCCGAGGCGGCGAGGCTCTGCATCGTCGCCGTGGTGCGGCGCGTCTCCTGCACGGCCCGCCCGGCCACCTTTGCGGATTCGACGATCTGCTGGCCGATTTCCGAGGCCGATCGCGACAGCTCGTCTGCGGCCGCAGCGACGGTGTGCACGTTGCTCGAGGCGAGCGCCGAGGCCTGCGACACGGTGGCCGCCTGATGGCTCGTCTCCTCCGCGGTCGCCGCCATGGCGGTCGCCGTCGCCTGCATCTCGCTGGCGGCGCTCGATACCGTCTCGACGACGTTCTTGACGCTGCTCTCGAGCCCGTCGGCCATCGACAGCAGGTCGGCGCGGCGCTGCTCGGCCATCTTCCGCCGCTCGGCCGCGGCCTTGTCATCGGCGGAGCGCGCGGCCCGGCCGGTGTCGCGGAACACGAGCAGGGCAGAGGCCATTTCGGCGATCTCGTCGCTGCCGCCCTGCGGGATCGCTGTCTCGAGATTCCCGGCGGCGAGCTCGGACATGCTGCGGCGGAGAACGCTGAGCCGGCGCACGACGCTGGTGCCGACATAGAAGACACCGATGACGAAGGCGAGCAAGACGCTGGTCACGGCGATCGAGATCAGCACGATGCGGCCATGCGAGATCAGCGTCTCGGTATTCGCGGCCGCGCTCTTGGCCGCGCCCTCACTGCGCTCGACCAGCTTGTCCACCTGCTGCTCCAGCGCGACGGCGAGCGTGCGATTGGCGGCGACTCCGGCCTCGCCGGCCGCGATGGTCTCGAGCTCGCGCTGCCGGAGCACGAATATGTTCTTGTCGCTCCGGCCGTCTTGCAGCATGTCGCCGACTGCGGCGCGCAGCGCGCCGGCGCCGTTCTCGTTCTTCAGCACGGCAAGCGCCTTGTCCAGATGGCTTGCCGCGGCGTTGAAACGGTCGCGCAGCGGCGGCAGCAGGTCCTTGCTGGGCGTGTTGGCGGCCTGGGTGAGCACGCCCCAGGCGAGATTGCTGTCGGCACGGAGATCGAACATGGTCTGAAGCGCCGTGAACTGGCCGTCCGTAGCGCCTGACAAGCGTCGGCTCTCCAGGGCCATGGCGAGGTCGAAAACGGCATCGTCGATCATCGGCCCAAGCGCGCGGTCGACGGCGTCATGGGAGGCGGCGATATGAGCCTCGGCCGCGACGCGCGCATCGCGAAGCGCGAGACGCTGCGCGACGATGTCGGCGAGTCGGGTCAGGTTGTCGGCCATGTCGGTCGTGGCACTGCGCAACGACGCGGTGCCATCGGTGCCGCCCGGAGTGGCGGCGAGCGCGTCGGTGGCGCGGCTGAGCTCTTGTCGGCTGGCCTCGAGCGAGGTGACGGCCGCCTGGCGCTCGCTCAGGTCGTTGGCGGCGAGCAGCACCGGCGCGATGGATACGATCTCGGCGCTGCTCTTGGCGAGGCGCAACGACAGGCTCATGGCCGGAAGGTTCCGGCCGGCGATACCGTCGAGCGTACGGCCGACATCGTCATAGGAGAAGTACGCCAGCGCGCTTGCCAGTACCGTGAGCCCCGCGACCGCCCCGAAGGCGAGGAACAGCTTGCTGCGAATGCCGAGGCCGCGGCCCGGTCGTCTTCTGTCTGCCATCGCCGTTCTCCTCCTCAGCCGCTCGCCTTGGCGAGCCGCTCGACCGGCCGGAGGCTTCCGTCCGGTTGGATTATCGTGAGGAACACCTGGCTCGAGCCGCGATTGTTGTCCGGGCCGTACGCGAGCTTGATGCCGCCGAGGTCAAAGCTGCCGGTCTTCGCAATGGCATCGAGCAGCGCCGCGCGCGTGATTTCGCCACCGATCCGCTCGAGCGCCATGATGACGAGCCGGCCGACCATGTACCCCTCCAGCGACACGAAGCTCGGCATGGCGTCGGGCTTCACCGCCTTGAGCGCGGCGTGATAGCGGGCGACGACGCCGATCGAGCCGTCGTGCGGGAAGGGGACGACCTGCGTCACGACCACGCCGGCGCCGTCGCGCCCGAGCTCCCTGGCGAGCGCGTCGCTGCCCACGAACGAGATGTTGACGAAAACCGCGTCGAGCCGGATCTGGTGCGCGAGCTTGATGAACTCGGCGCAGGGCTTGTAGGCGCCGACCATGATGACCGCCTCGGGCCTGCCGCTCCGGATCGACAGCAGCGCGCGCTTCACCGCGGTGGTGTTGCGCTCATAGGTGCCTTCGGCGACCAGCGCCATCTTGCGCCGGTCGAGGGCAAGCTTCACGCCGGCAAGGCCGGCTTGGCCGAACGCGTCGTCCTGGTAGAAGATGGCGATGCGGGTGACGCCGAGATCCCTGGTGAGATGCTCCACCATGGTCTCGGTCTCCTGGAAGTAGGAGGCGCGGACATTGACCACGCCGGGCTTGTAGGGGGTGCGCAGGAACTCGGCGCCGGTGAAGGCACCGATGAAAGGCACGCCCGCCTCGGTCGCGATCGGCTGAACCGCGGCGGACGTCGGGGTCCCGACGGAGCCCACCAGGGCGAAGACCTTGTTTTCATTGATGAGCTTCTTCGCTGCGACGATCGATTGGTTGGGATCGTAGCCGTCATCGACCGAGACGAGGTCGATGCGCCGGCCCTTGATGCCGCCGGCCTTGTTGGCCTCGGCGAAGGCGGCGAGCAATCCCTCGCGCATACCCTGGCCGAGCGCTGCTGCGGGACCGTCGAGGGCCGCTGCCTGTCCCAGCACGATCTTGTCCACGGCAACGCCGTTTTCCGCCCGCGCGGCCGAAAATCCGACGATTGCAGCGGCTGCTGCCAGGCCGAAAAGCCCGACCACCAGCCGACCCACTGCGATCTTCGCGCTCCTCATCTCAGCACTCCCCAGACGTGCTTACGGGCGCATCGCCACGACAGCCCGTTGTGAAAGGAATACCGCATCAAAGTTGTAAAAGGATTAAGCAAAACTATCCATAATTGGTGCGTTTCCGATTCGGATTTCTAGTAATCGCAGTAGCACCGCGTTCTTGACTGAACCACAACCACGCGAATGCCCAGCAGCTCCAGGCGATTGTTCCACGTGAAACAAAGCTTGCATTTTAGCGATCGGAGGCCTTTGGCCGTCAGCAACCTGGCGGATGGGGTGGGAATTGAACTGGCTTTCAAGCCGGCAGCACGAGATCGTTTCGCAACAGCAACTTAGCTGGGATGCTGGGCGTTTATGTACCTAAACTAGAGGGCCAGCCAGCCAGCAACCACATTCCGTCCATCCTGAGACTGACACGGGGGAGGATTGATTGGCAGACGCAGAAGACCCAGCGCTCGACGAGCGAAAGGAGGCGAAGGAGCGTGCGGCGGCCGCATTGAAGGAGGTGATCGCCACCATTGAGGAGGAAGGGCGCGAGCCAGATGAATGGGAACGGGTCGCGTTGCTGCAAGGGGTCAACGCCATATTCTGGGGCGGGTACGAAATCGCCGAATTGGACGCCAGGATCGCGGCAGCACCCAAGAACCGCCGAAGCTCAGCAGGTGGGCGCGACCATCATGAGCTGCTTGACACTGCAAATGTCGCTCTGCTCAAGCGTGCGCTTGACGCTGCAGTCGAGGAGCCGGTAAGGCGCTACCCTCAGTTCGGTCCGATCATCCTTACCGGGAGGCCGGGCACCTAGGTTCAGCTGGCGGGCGCACCATCCAAAATTCGGGAGGTGCCAGAGTTTGCCGCCGGCAAATCCCGCCAGCGCTCGCCGCGCCAGCCGATCGGTTCGAGCGCGAACAGAGCCTATTGGTTCCCGGTCATCCTCGTTTCGAAGTATTTGACCATGGGCGATCCATTGGGCATCGGTTGCGCCATGTCCTGGACGAGATAGGCCTGCCCGCCGGATACGACGATCATCACCGGCCCCTTGACCGGCTGCCCATGTTGCATGGCCATTTTCATGTCCTGGTCGCTGAGGTGGTCCGCGACCATCCGGCCGGTCTGCGGGTAGTAGAGCGTCACGCCGTCATACGACTGTGGCGG
>DASVOY010000704.1:0-2997 GCA_036383115.1 Allostellaceae bacterium | reverse complement strand
ATCGCCGCAGCCTCGCCAGCGGCGTCCAGGCGGAGAGCCGCTACAGCCTCGCCGCCGACCACACGCTGCGCTCGGGCGTGATCGTCACCGGCGAGCGCTCGACCTCGAAGACGACGTCATTGGTATTGCCGGCGCCGAGCTGCGGCGGCGGGACGCTCGGCGGCAATGGGATCTGCACCATCAGCGACGACGGCGCCAAGACCGGCTGGACCTACAGCGTCTATCTCCAGGACGAATGGCATGCGACGCCGAGCCTCACGCTCAATTACGGCGGGCGCTTCGACGTGGTCGACACCATCACGCACGAGAACCAGCTGAGCCCGCGCATCAACGCCGTCTGGCAGGCGACGCCGGCGACCACCGTCCATGCGGGCTATGCCAATTACTTCTCGCCGCCGCCCTTCGAGCTGTTCACGGTGAACAGCTTCAACAAGTTCACCGGCACCAGCGCCGCGCCGGAGGTGACGAGCAGCTCGCCGGTCAAGGCCGAGCGCGACCATTATTTCGATGTCGGCGCGTCACAGAAGGTCCTCGACGGGCTCACCGTCGGGATCGACGCGTACTACAAGTACTCGCGCAACCTCATCGACATCGGCCAGTTCGGCGCGCCGATCATCTTCACGCCGTTCAACTACCATATGGGCCGCAATCTCGGGGTCGAGCTGACCACGAGCTACACAAGCGGCAATCTCACATTCTACGGCAATCTCGCGCTGGCCTATCAGAAGGCCAAGGGCATCGCTTCCGCCCAGTCGAACTTCAACGCCGAGGAACTCGCCTTTCTCGACACCCACACCTTCCAGACCGATCACAGCCAGATCATGACGGCGTCGGGCGGCGTGGCCTATCTCTGGCGTGGCACGCGGCTCAGCGCCGACATGCTCGCCGGCAGCGGCCTGCGCGCCGACAGCGCCGGAGTCCACAACGGCCGCAGCCTGCCCTCGTGGGAGCAGGTCAATCTCGGCGTCTCCCGGCGCTTCGACCTGCCAAAGGCGGGCGCGATCGAGGCGCGCCTCGACCTCATCAATATCTTCGACGAGGTCTACAAGATCCGCGACGGCACGGGCGTCAGTGTCGGCGCGCCGCAATTCGGGCCGCGCCGCGCCGTCTTCGCCGGCCTGCGCAAAGAGTTCTGAGGTGAACCTATTCGTCCCGGCGCCCGGCGATCTTGCGCCCGAGCGCGATGCCGATCGCCAGCGTCACCACGAACAGCACGATGAAAATGAAGAACAGCACCTTGGCGATGCCGGCCGCCGCCGCCGACACGCCGCCGAATCCCAGGATCCCCGCGATGATGGAGATGATCAGGAAAACCATTGCCCAGTAGAGCATGACCCCTCTCCCTCATGCCTTAACCGGCAACGCGCGCGTCCGCGCGGAGTTCCTAAGACCGGGTGCATCGCACCGGCAGCTCGCGTCCTTCGACGGGCTCAGGATGAGGTGAATTGGTTTTGGCATGACCAATCGTGGGAGATGCCATTCCCGTATTTTCTCATCCTGAGCCCGTCGAAGGGCGCACGCCCGTTGTGCAACCCTCAACCTGCCAGCCACCGCCGCATCGCCGCAGTCACCTCCGCCGGCTTCTCCAGCGTCGAGATGTGGCCGCAATGCTCGATCGCGACGAAAGTCGCGCCGGGAATGAGAGAGGCGATCTCGGCATTGAGCTCATAGGGCGTCGCCTGGTCCTGCCGCCCGCACAGCACCAGCGTCGGCACCGTGATGCGCTTCAGATCCTCGCGCCCGTCGGGCCGGCCCATGATCGCCTTCTGCTGGCGCAGATAGCCGTCCTTGCCGATGCGCTCGGCCATGGCAATGACGGCGCCGGTGAGCGCCGCGTCGCCGAGATGGTCGGGATGGAGATAGACCGGCAGCATGCGCGGGGTGATGCCCTTGAACTCGCCCTTCTGCGCGAGCTCGATGAAGCCCCGCCGCCGCGCCGCCTGCTCGGGCGTGTCGGTGCGCGCGGAGGTGTCGAGGAGCGCCAGCCGCGTCACCCTCTCGGGTGCCTGGCGCATGATTTCTTGGGCGAGATATCCGCCCATCGACAGACCCGCGAGCGCGAAGCGCGGCGGCGCCATGCCCAGCACGCGGCGCGCCATGGCGGGAAGCGAATCGTCGCGCGCGAGGTCGGCCACGGCGGCCTCGGCGATGTCCGCGAGCGCCGCCATCTGCGGCTGCCACAACGCTGCGTCGCACAGCAGTCCCGGCAGAAGGACCAACGGGTTCTTTACGGCCATCAGCCCCCTCTTTCGTCTTTGTTAACCAGTTCCGTGACAGTACAGGGGCCGTTCCCGCCCGCCAAGCGGGGCGCGTCGCGCGAAATAATTTGACTTTCGCTCGCGCAACCCCAATTAAAGGGCGTACTGAACTCACAACAACGAGAGATAAAGTATCCTACTCGATGAGTTTTACTGATTTAGGCCTCTCTTCGGAGGTTCTTCAGGCGGTAGCCGAGGCTGGCTATACGACCCCGACCCCGATCCAGGAACAGGCCATACCCTATGTGCTGACCGGGCGCGATGTGCTCGGCTGCGCCCAGACCGGCACGGGAAAGACTGCCGGTTTCACCCTCCCGATGATCGATATTCTTGCTGCCGGCCGCGCTCGCGCGCGCATGCCGCGCTCGCTCATCCTGGAGCCCACGCGCGAGCTTGCCGCCCAGGTGTCGAACGCGTTCGAGACCTACGGCAAGCATCACAAGCTCAGCATGGCGCTGCTCATCGGCGGCGAGAGCTTCAGCGATCAGGAGCGCAAGCTCGATCGCGGCGTCGACGTGCTGATCGCGACGCCGGGCCGGCTGATCGACCTCTTCGAGCGCGGCAAGATCCTGCTCTCGGACGTCAAGATCCTGGTGATCGACGAGGCCGACCGCATGCTCGACATGGGCTTCATCCCCGATGTCGAGCGCATCGTCGGCTTGTTGCCGAAGATCCGGCAGACCCTCTTCTTCTCCGCCACCATGCCGCCCGAGATCCGCCGCCTCGCCGACGCCTTCCT
>DASVOY010000703.1:0-2520 GCA_036383115.1 Allostellaceae bacterium | reverse complement strand
AGCAGCTCGATCTCCTCGAGATGCGACAGCGTCGGCATCCGCGCCGGCCCGGGCCCGGCGCGGTCCCGCCACCACGCATGGATCCGCCGCATCTCGGGATCCTCGTCGAGCGTCGCCATGTCCATCGGTGCAGGCCTCGATCTGTAGCGCGCGCTTCCCGCGCCGAAACCGGCCGGCACGGAATGGCCTCGTTTTTTCACACCGCGATCGTGGCGTCACTCGGGTGTTCCCTGGAGTCTTGCCTCAGGCGACCCTTAGGCGTCTGTTAGGAGTCCGTGTCCCTGGCCGGCGCATCAATACGGGAACGGCCACAGCCGCAGCTTCTCCTTGCCGATCTGCCAGAGCCGCGCGAGGCCGCGCGGCTCGACGATCAGGAAGAAGATGATGAGCGCGCCGAAGATCATGAATTGCAGATTGGTCACGGTGTTGACGGGGATCTCGAGCCCGAAGGTCCGCGGCACGTTGTCGAGGAAGATCGGCAGCAGCACGATGAAGCCGGCGCCGAGGAACGAGCCCAGGATGCTGCCCAACCCGCCGATGATGACCATGAACAGGATCTGGAACGAGCGGTCGATGTCGAAGGCCAGGGCCTCGACGCCGCCGGTATAGATGAAGGCCCAGAGCGCGCCGGCGATGCCGCAATAGAAGGAGCTCACGGCGAAGGCCAGGAGCTTGGTCCTGAGCGGCCGGATGCCGATGATCTCGGCGGCGATGTCCATGTCGCGGATCGCCATCCAGGATCGGCCCACGCGCCCCCGCACCAGGTTCTTGGCGGCGAACGCCAGCACCGCGACGAAGCTGAGCACGAAGAGGTATTTGTGCACCGGGTTGGTCTCGGCGCCGGTGACGAAGAAATTGCCGAACACGGCGCGCGGCGGCGCGCTGATCACGCCCGAGGGGCTGTAGTTGTTGAACCACGGGAACTTGTTGAACATCCAGATCAGGAAGAACTGCGCCGCCAAGGTCGCCACCGCGAGGTAGAAGCCCTTGATGCGCAGGCTCGGGAAGCCGAAGACGAGGCCCACCAGCGCGGTGATGACGCCCGCCAGCAGGAACACGAGGACGATGTTGAGCGCGGGGAAGGATGTCGCGAGCTTGTAGGTCGCGAACGCGCCCACCGCCATGAACCCGCCGGTGCCGAGCGAGACCTGCCCGGCATAGCCCGTCAGGATGTTGAGCCCCAGCGCCGCCAGCGCGAACACCAGGAACGGGATCATGATGGTGAGGAGCCAGTACTCGCTGGCGTAGCGCGGCACGACGATGTAGGCGATGGCGAGCGCCGCGGCGATGAAGTACCGATCCTGCCGGATCGGGAACACCGCCTCGTCCGCCTCGTAGCTCGTCTTGAACTGTCCGGCCTCGCGATAGAGCATGTCAGACGTGCCCTTTCTTCACCGTCATTCCCACCTCGCCACCGTCATGCCCGGCCTTGTGCCGGGCATTCACGTCTTTGCTTGCCCGGCGCGGGCTTTCGCGGTTGCTGTGCAACCGCTGACGCCCGCCAACGATCGCGCTTCGCGCGACGTTAGACCCTCTCTATGATCCGCTCGCCGAACAGCCCCTGCGGGCGGAACAGCAGGAACACAAGCGCCAGCGCGTAGGCGAACCAGTCCTCGATGGCGCCGCCGGTGACGGGACCCCAGAACACCTCGGCCACCTTCTCGCCGGCGCCGACGATGAGGCCGCCGACGATGGCGCCGGGCACCGAGGTGAAGCCGCCGAGGATCAGCACCGGCAGCGCCTTCAGCGCCACCAGCGAGATCGAGAACTGCACGCCGAGATTGCTGCCCCACATGATGCCGGCGACGAGCCCCACGATCCCCGCCACCGCCCAGACGATGACCCAGATGGTCTTCAAGGGGATGCCGACCGAGAGCGCCGCCTGGTGGTCGTCGGCGACGGCGCGCAGCGCGCGGCCCACCGCCGTCTTCTGGAAGAACACCGCGAGCACCGCCACCAGCGTGCCGCAGACGAGGGCGGCGATGAGGTCGAACTCGTTGATGAGGATGCCGCCGATGATGATGGGATCCTTGGGGATGCCGATGTCGAGCGGATGCACGTCGCCGCCCCAGACGAGCTGGCCGAAGCCGTCGAGGAAGAAGGTGAGGCCGATCGTCGCCATGAACAGGATGATCTGCTCCTGGTTGACGAGCGGGCGCAGCACGACGCGCTCGATGGCGAAGGCCATCAGGATCATGACCAGGGCGGCGAGGAGGAAGGCGGCCCAGACCGGAAGGCCGCGCTCCAGGAGCCCGACGAAGGTGAGGGCGGCGAAGAGCACCATGGTGCCCTGCGCGAAATTGAACACCCCCGACGCCTTGTAGATGAGCACGAATCCCAGCGCGACGAGCGAATACATGACCCCGGTGAGGAGCCCGCCGATGACCACCTCGAGCAGGAACGACGGATTCTCCCACATGCTGGCGAAGGGCGCGACGAAGACGGCTTGCAGGAAGTCCATGCGCTATTCCCCCGTCCGAGGCGCTGCCCCACTCATGGTTCGAGACGCGCCCTTCGGGC
>DASVOY010000702.1:0-2877 GCA_036383115.1 Allostellaceae bacterium | reverse complement strand
TGGTCGAGGCCGGGCCCGAGGAGGCCCGGCCCTAGTTCCGATAACTCGGGTCCTTGGCGTCGAGGAGACGCAACAGCGCCGGCCATTCACGCTCGCCGCGCGGCACGGGCGATTCCGCGAATTGCTGCGCCGTGTGCTGGCAGACATTGTCCGAGAGGCGAATGAGCTTCCCACCCGAGGCCATCAGGTCGACCTGGATGCGGCAGGACTGCTCGAGATAGTACATGAACGAGAAGGCCTCGGGCACGGTCCGCCCTGCCGTGAGCAGACCGTGGTTGCGCAGGATCATCGCGGGCTTGTCGCCGAGGTCGCGCTCCAGCCGCGAGCGCTCGTCGAGATCGAGCGCGATGCCCTCGTAATCGTGATAGGCGACGCGGCCATAGAACATGGCGGAGTGCTGGTTGATGTGCAGCAGTCCCTCCTCCAGGCAGGAGACGGCGATGCCGGCGCGGGTATGCGTATGCAGCACGCAATTGACCTCGGGCCGCGCCGCATGGATGGCGCTGTGGATGACGAAGCCGGCCTTGTTCACGGGATAGCCGGTGTCCTCGACGATGTCGCCCTCATGATCGATCTTGACCAGGCTCGATGCGGTGATCTCGTGGAACATCAATCCATAGGGGTTGATGAGGAAATGGTCGGGACGGCCCGGCACCCGCGCCGAGATATGGGTGAAAACGAGGTCGTCCATGCCGAAATGGGCAATGAGCCGGTAGCACGCGGCGAGCGCGACGCGCGCCTCGCGCTCCGTCGCCTCCTCGCCTGGGGTCCGGCTGGGAAGAACGCTGACACGGGCCATGGCTCACCTCGCGGCTGGTTGCTCGGCAAATCCTAGCCCGCGGCGGCCTGGCGCGGGAATGCGGATTCCGCAGGGGTGTCGAGCAGTTCCGCGACGCGGTCGGCGATGGCCAGCGAAGCGGTGAGCCCCGGCGATTCGATGCCGTAGAGATTGACCAGGCCGGGCACGCCATGCGCCGCCGGCCCCTGCACCAGGAAATCGGCCGCGGGCTCGCCGGGGCCGCTGATCTTGGGGCGGATGCCGGCGTAGCCGGGCTGCAGCGCGCCGTCCGGAAGCCTCGGCCAGTAGCTGCGGATGGCAGCGTAGAAGCGGTCGCCGCGGCGCGGGTCCACCGTGTAGTCGACGCCCTCGATCCATTCGACGTCGGGCCCGAAGCGCGCCTGTCCCGCGAGGTCGAGGGTGACGTGCACGCCAAGCCCGCCGGGCTCGGGCACGGGATAGATGAGGCGGCGGAAGGGCGAGCGTCCCGACAGGGTGAAATAGACACCGCGGCAGAAATAATCGCGCGGGATCGATGCGGGCGGGATGCCTGCGATCCGCCGCGCCAGCGCCGGCGCATGCACACCCGCGCTGTTGACGAGGAGCCGGCATTCGAGCGTCATCGGCTCGACGCCGCCGATATCGAGCGCGAAGCCGCGCTCGCCGACGCGGCCCTCGAGCACCGGTGCGCGCAGCACCACCATGCCGCCGGCCGCCTCCAGATCCGCCTGATAGGCGAGCATGAGCGCATGGCTGTCGACGATCCCCGTCAAGGGCGAGAGGAAGGCGCGCAGGCAGGACAGCTCCGGCTCCAGCGCACGCGCCTCGTTGCCGCCGACCCATTCGAGATCGGTGACGCCGTTCGCCTGCGCCTTGCGCCACACGCCTTCGAGGATCGGGAGCTCCGCCTCCTTGCAGGCGACGGTGAGCTTGCCCAGGCGCCGGTGCGGGACGCCGCGCTCGGCGCAATAGGCGTAGAGGCGGTCGCGGCCCGCGACGCAGAAGCGCGCCTTGAGGCTGTCCTTCGGGTAATGCAGCCCGGCATGGATGACCTCGCTGTTGCGCGAGGAGGTCTCCGAGCCGATCCAGCGCTCCTTCTCCAGCACCATCACCTCGCGCCCGGTCCGCGCCAGCGCCCGCGCAACCGCGAGCCCGACCACGCCCGCGCCGATCACCACGCAGTCGACCGCGTCGGTCATGGCGTGTCTCTTACCTCTTCTCCTTCGCCCAAGTGACGTCGCTGCGGAACAGCGGCACGGTCGAGATCGCCATCTTGGCGCTCGCATCCTTCACTTGGCGGCTGTAGATGACGTAGACCAGCGTTTCGTCCTTCTTATCGTAGATGCGCCGCACCGCCAGGGACTTGAAGATGAGACTCAAGCGCTCGGAGAAGACCTCCTCGCCTTTCGTGCTCATGTTGATGTCGCCGACCTTGATAGGCCCGGTCTGGCGGCAGGCGATCGACGAGTTCGACGGGTCGATGAACCAGTTCCCTTTCGACAGCCGGTCGATCAGGCTGCGGTCGAAACGGCTGATGTGGCAGGTGACGCCCTCGACCTTCGGGTCAGGCACCGCCTCGATGACGATGCTGTTGCCGGTCCAGTCGTTGCGGAAGCTGCCGACCTCTTCGGCGAGCGCGGGAGAAGCGAGGGTCAGCAGGAGAGCGGCGGCAAGAGGAGCGGGGCGCATGGGAGGACCTCGGGCGTGGGAAGTGGCGGCGGCAAGATACCCCCTCAAGGGGGAGGGAAGGGAGGGGTGAAGCGGCTTGCTCAATCAAGCAGTGCCGCCGAGCAGCGCCACGGGAAAATCCGCCAGCAGCTCCGCCGCCGTGATCT
Organism: Allostellaceae bacterium; assembly: GCA_036383115.1. Classification (GTDB taxonomy): domain Bacteria; phylum Pseudomonadota; class Alphaproteobacteria; order ATCC43930; family CGMCC-115725; genus DAHUYF01. Next base: position 264 of record DASVOY010000702.1, on the reverse strand, counting down.
GTCCCTCGCGCGTACCGAGACCACGGCCCGAGAGCACGTCGCGCCACGCGCGCGCCGACGGAAGTGACACGGTCGTATCATCCCAATCGATCGTCCCGCCGTCGCGCAACAGCGGCGCCACTAGGCGCGGCGCCACCGCCACCGCCACATGCCCGTCCGCGATGCGCGCGAAGGCGACCAGACGCTCGGCGTGGCGTCCGCTCGTCTGCAGCGGCACGTACGCGCCGCCCTCGAAGACTTCCGGTGACTCGGCGCGGAAGCCCA
>DASVOY010000701.1:0-2036 GCA_036383115.1 Allostellaceae bacterium | reverse complement strand
AGCTGGTCGAGGAGAACCGGCTCGACCCCGCCAAGATCGCCGCCAGCGGCAAGGATGGCCGCCTCACCAAAGCCGATGTGCTGACCCACATCGAGCGCGGCACGCCGGTGGCGCCCGCCGCCCAGGCAAGACCCGCACCGGCCCCGCAGCCGGCGCCTCCACCGCCGGCGCCCCGCGCTCCGCGTGAGCTCGGCCCGCGCGAGGAGCGGGTGCGGATGACGCGGCTGCGCAAGCGCATCGCCGAGCGGCTCAAGGAGGCGCAGAACACCGCCGCCATGCTTACCACCTTCAACGAGGTGGACATGACCGAGGCGATGGCGATCCGCGAGCGCTTCCGCGACAGCTTCGAGAAGAAATACGGCGTGCGGCTCGGCTACATGTCGCTCTTCGTCAAGGCCTCGATCGCCGCGCTCAAGGAGATCCCGGCGGTCAATGCCGAGATCGACGGCGACGACATCATCTACAAGAACCACTACGACATCGGCGTTGCCGTCGGCACCGAGCAGGGGCTGGTGGTGCCGGTGGTGCGCGACGCCGACAAGCTGAGCTTCGCCGAGATCGAGAAGACCATCGCCGATCTCGGCCGGCGCGCACGCGACGGCAAGCTGTCGCTGGAGGACCTCTCCGGCGGCACCTTCACCATCTCGAATGGCGGCATCTACGGCTCGCTCATGTCGACGCCGATCCTGAACCCGCCGCAGTCGGCGATCCTCGGCATGCACAAGATCCAGAAGCGGCCGGTGGTGGTGGGCGACCGCATCGAGGCGCGGCCGATGATGTATCTCGCCCTCTCCTACGACCACCGCATGGTCGACGGGCGCGAGGCCGTCACCTTCCTGGTGCGCGTCAAGGAGTTCGTCGAGAACCCCGAACGCATGCTGTTCGACGCTTAATGTACGTTTTTGTAAGGCTCAGCCCGGATCAATCGAGGGAATCCCGTCATGGCCGACAGCTACGACGTCATCATCATCGGCGGCGGGCCAGGCGGCTATGTTGCGGCAATCCGTGCGGCGCAACTCGGCCTCAAGACCGCCTGTGTCGAGAAGCGCGGCAGCCTCGGCGGCACCTGCCTCAACATCGGCTGCATCCCGTCGAAGGCGCTGCTGCAATCCTCCGAGAAGTACGAGGAAGCGAAGCACGCCCTCGCCGTCCACGGCGTGAAGGTCTCCGGCGTCGACCTCGATCTCGTCGCGTTGATGGCGCGCAAGGACAAAGTGGTCGGCGAGAACACCCGCGGCGTCGAGTTCCTCTTCAAGAAGTACAAGGTCGACTACATCAAGGGCGCGGCACGCTTCACCGCGCCCGGCAAGATCGCGGTCACGCCTAGCAATGGCGGACAGGCGCAGGACCTGACGGCAAAGTCGATCATCATCGCCACCGGCTCCGACATCGTGCCGCTACCCGGCGTCGAGATCGACGAGAAGACGGTGGTCTCGTCCACCGGCGCGCTGGCGCTTCCCGCCGTGCCGAAGAGCTTCGTGGTGGTGGGCGGCGGCTATATCGGCCTCGAGATGGGCTCGGTGTGGCGCCGCCTCGGCAGCGCGGTGACCGTCGTCGAGTTCCTCGACCGCATCACGCCGGGCATGGATGGCGAGCTGTCGCGAAGCCTGCAGCGCGTGCTCACCAAGCAGGGATTCAATTTCCGCCTCGGCACCAAGGTCGTGGCCGCGAAGCGCGGCGCGAACGGGGTCACTCTCACGCTCGAGCCCGCACAAGGCGGCGGGAAGGAAGAAATGACGGCCGATGTCGTGCTCGTCGCGATCGGCCGCCGCCCCTATACGGAAGGACTTGGGCTCGAAGCGATCGGCGTCGTCGTCGACAACAAGGGCCGCGTCAAGGTCGACGAGAATTTCGCCACCAACGTCAAGGGCATCTACGCCATCGGCGATGTCATCGCCGGACCGATGCTGGCGCACAAGGCGTCCGAGGAGGGCGTGGCGCTGGCCGAGATGCTGGCGGGCCAGAAGAGCCACGTGAATTACGAAGCGATCCCAGCCGTGATCTACACCTGGCCCGAGGTCGCCTCGGTCGGCAAG
>DASVOY010000700.1:0-2255 GCA_036383115.1 Allostellaceae bacterium | reverse complement strand
CCGTCGATCCTGGGTTTCCCGGCCGGCCGCGCCACCGCCGCGCTGACCAGCGTCGGGGTTCTCGGCACCGTCGGCGAAGTCGGCCTGCTGCATTTCCGCGGCGCCTATCACGATCCCGCGATGTTCCTGCCGGTCAGCGTTCCGCCGGTGGCGGCCCTGCTGCTCGCCGACCGCGCGATCCGGGGCAGCCGCACGCCGCAGCGCTTCACGCGCTGGTGGCTGCGGCTGACGGCGCTGCTCGGCTTCGCCGGCGTCGGGTTTCATGCTTTCGGCGTCGCACGCAACATGGGCGGCTGGCGCAACTGGAGCCAGAACGTCCTGAACGGTCCGCCGCTGCCGGCGCCGCCCAGCTTTACCGGCCTGTCGCTCGCCGGCCTGGCGGCGCTCGGCCTGATGGAGGAGCATCCCGATGCGTGAGCGCTATCCCGGCTACAACGTGCTGGCGAAGCGCCACACCCCGTCCTGGAACGAGCAGACGCGGCGCGTCATCGACGCGCGCTTGGCGCTGCCGCGCGAGCCGCGGTTCCTGAGCGACGAGGAGTTCGCGACGCTCGCCGCGATTTCGGCGCGGCTCGTGCCGCAGCCTGCCGACCGTCCCCCCATTCCGGTCGCCGCGCTGGTCGATCACAAGCTGCACATCGACGCCGCGGACGGTTACCGCCAGGCCGCCCTGCCGCCGCTGCGCGAGGCGTGGCGGCGCGGGCTGCGCGCGCTCGACCGGGAAGCGCGCGATACGCATGACCGGCCGTTTCACCGGCTCGACGCACCCAAGCAGGACGCACTCCTGAGGCAGGCGCAGCAAGGCCGCCTCCGCGGCCCCGCCTGGGAGGGCATGCCGTGCGATCTGTTCTTCAGTCATCGCATGCTGCGTGACATCGTGCTCGCCTACTACGCCCATCCCACGTCGTGGAACGAGATCGGCTTCGGCGGCCCGGCGAGCCCGCGCGGCTACGTGCGCATGGGATTCAACCGGCGCGACCCCTGGGAAGCGGCGGAAGCCCATGGCGGCGACGAAGAGGCGGTGCGGCGGGAGAACCAGCGTGTCGGATGATCCCATGCGTGTGCCGCGCGCCAAGCATGGGCGGGCGCCCGACGTGCTCCGGCCCGCCGCGTGGGTCCCGATGCAGCAATATCGCGAGGACGAGGAGGTCGACTTCGTCGTCGTCGGCACGGGCGCCGGCGGCGGCACGCTGAGCTGCCGGCTGGCCGAGGCGGGATTCTCGGTGGTGGCGATAGACGCCGGGCCGTATTGGCGGCCGCTCGAGGACTTCGCGTCCGACGAGACCGAGCAGAGCAAGCTCTACTGGACCGACGAGCGCATCGTCGACGGGGAGAACCCGCTGCAACTCGGCAGCAACAACAGCGGCAAGTCGGTCGGCGGCAGCACCGTCCATTTCGCCATGGTGTCGCTGCGCTTCCGGCCGGAATGGTTCAAGTCGCGCAGCAAGCTCGGCTATGGCGCGGATTGGCCCGTCGACTGGCAGGAGGCGTGGGATTACTACGACGAGGTCGAGCAGGCGCTGAAGATCGCCGGCCCGGTGCGCTATCCCTGGGGCCCTAAACGGCCGCGCTACCCCTATCGCCCGCATGAGGTGAACGCCGCCGGCCTCGTGCTGGCCAAAGGCGCGGAGGCGCTGGGGATCGATTGGGCGCCGACGCCGCTCGCCACCGTCTCCGCGCCGCGCGGCCTGTCGCCGCCCTGCGTCTATCGCGGATTCTGCACGCTCGGCTGCTCGACCAACGCCAAGCAGAGCGTGCTGATCACCTGGCTGCCGCGGGCGCTCAAGGCCGGCGCCGAGATCCGCGATCTCGCGATGGTCGGGCGCGTGGCGGTGAACGATGCCGGCCGCGCCATCGGCGTCGAGTATCATCGCGAAGGTCGCTGGCGGTTCCAGCGCGCGCGCAACGTCGTCGTCGCCGGTTATGCCATCGAGACGCCGCGGCTGCTGCTGAACTCGGCCACGTCGCACTATCCCGACGGGCTCGCCAACAGCTCCGGCCTCCTCGGCAAGAACCTGATGGTGCAGGCGAACCAGGCGGTCTGGGGCGTGATGGATGACGAGATCCGCTCCTACAAGGGCCCGCCGTCGCTCGCCATCACCGAGCACTGGAACTACGAGGATCGCGGCAAGGACTTCTTCGGCGGCTACGCCTATATGAGCCAAGGTCCGCTGCCCGCGCTGTGGGCGGCAACGCAGGCGGGAAGTCGCGGTCTCTGGGGCGAAGCCCTGATGGCCGAGATGGAGAAGTACAAC
>DASVOY010000699.1:0-9108 GCA_036383115.1 Allostellaceae bacterium | reverse complement strand
GCTGATCCCGCACCATGCGATAGGCCCCCAGCATCTCCTCGCGGCTGCCCTCGACCGCGGTCGGGTCGAACATGGGCCAGAACTCCACGTCGCAGGCCATGGTGCGGGTGAGTTCCACCGCGCTGTGCTGCGCCTCTGGCGAGAGCGAGACGACCAGATCGAAGGACGTGTCCTCGAGATCATCGAAGGTCTTGGAGCGGTGCTTGCTGAGGTCGATGCCGATCTCGTCCATGACCGCCACCGCGAAAGGGTCGATCTCGACGGCGCGAACGCCGACGGAATCGACGTAGATCTGCCGGCCGCGCAGATGCTTCATCAAAGCCTCGGCCATGGGCGAACGGATCGAATTTAAGGTGCAGGCGAAGAGCACGCTCGAGGGAAGCCGCGGCATGGGCCCGCCTCAGGCCCTGATGTGCAGAACGCAGACCAGCGTAAACAGCCGGCGCGCCGTGTTTAGGTCGATCGCCACCCGCTCGGCGAGCCGCTCGCGCAACACCTCCGAGCCCTCGTTGTGGAGCGCGCGCCGGCCCATGTCGATCGCCTCGATGCGCGACGGGCTCTGCGTGCGGATCGCGTTGAAGTAGCTCTCGCAGACCAGGAAGTAATCCTTGATGATGCTGCGGAAGGACGTGACCGGGAGGAGCACGCGCTCGATCGGCGCGTCGTCGGTCGAGCGGATGTCGAGGACGATGCGATTCTCCTCGATGCCGAGATGGAGATGGAACGGCCCCGGCGGTCCCGCGACCAGGGCGAAGCTGTTCTCCTCGAGCAGGTCGAAGATGGCGACGGCGCGCTCATGCTCGACATCGGCGTTGCGGCGGACGACGCTGCGCTCGTCGAGGGTGATCTTGGCGATACGCTGGTCGGTGCCCGCCATGACGCTACGAGCGGGGCAGGTTCAGCCTGATCGCGATCGAAAGTGCGTGAGCGTCGAGGCCCTCGGCCTCGGCCAGCGTCAGCGCCGCCGGTCCGATCGCGCGCAGGCTTTCCGCGTCGCAGGCGAGCAGCGAGGTGCGCTTGAGGAAATCGAGCACGCCGAGGCCGGAGGAGAAGCGCGCGCTGCGCGCCGTCGGCAGCACGTGGTTGGGGCCGGCGACATAGTCACCGACCGCCTCGGGCGTGTGACGGCCGAGGAAGATGGCGCCGGCATTGCGCACCGTCGCGGCGAAGGCCTCGGCGTCGTCGAGGGCGACCTCGAGATGCTCGGGCGCCAGCCGGTCGACCAGACGCGCCGCCTCGTCCCAGTTCGCCACCGTGATGATCGCGCCGTGCCGGCGCCAGCTCTCGCCGGCGATCGATTGCCGCCGCAGGCGGGCGAGATGCCCGCCGACCGCTGCCGCCACATTATCGCCGAAGGCGTGGTCGTCGGTGATGAGGATCGCCTGCGCCGCGGTGTCGTGCTCGGCCTGCGAGAGCAGGTCGGCGGCGATCCAGGCGGGATCGTTGCGCCGGTCGGCGACGACCAGGATCTCGGAGGGGCCGGCGATCATGTCGATGCCGACCGTGCCGAAGACCCGGCGTTTCGCCGCCGCCACATAGGCATTGCCGGGGCCGACGATCTTGTCGACGGGCGCGATCGTGGCGGTGCCGTAGGCCAGCGCACCCACGGCTTGCGCGCCGCCGATGCGGTAGATCTCGTCGATGCCGGCGAGCTGCGCCGCCGCGAGCACCAGCGGATTGAGCACCCCGCCGGGCGCCGGCACCACCATCACCAGGCGCTCGACCCCCGCGACCTTGGCGGGGATGGCGTTCATCAGCACTGACGACGGATAGGCCGCGGTGCCGCCGGGCACATAGAGACCCACCGCCGCGATCGGCCGCCACCGTGCGCCCAGCCGCACGCCGGCCGCGTCGGTATAGTCGAGATCCGCCGGCACCTGGCGGCGGTGATAGGCCTCGATGCGCTCGGCCGCGAGCCGCAGCGCCGCCACGGTCTCGGTGCGGCAGGACGCGGCGGCGGCCGCGATCTCCGCGGCGGGAACGCGCATCGTCGCCGGCGTCAGCTCGAGCCGGTCGAAGCGCTTGGTGTACTCGATCACGGCGGCGTCGCCGCGCGCCTTTACGGCGGCGAGAATGTCGGCGACGACCGCGTCGACATCGGCCTCGGTCTCGCGCTTGGCGGAGAGCAGCGCGGCGAAATCGGCGGCGAAGCCCTTCGCCCGCGTGTCGAGCCTAAGCGGCATCGGCCGCCTCGCGGAAACGCTCGATCCAGCCGGTGACCTCGTCGGCGCGGGTCTTGAGCGCGGCGCGGTTGACGATGAAGCGCGAGGTGATGTCGGCGATGCGCTCGATCTCGACGAGGCCGTTGGCCTTGAGTGTCGATCCCGTCTGCACGAGATCGACGATCTGCCGGCTCAAGCCGATGCTGGGCGCGAGCTCCATGGCGCCGTTGAGCTTGATGCACTCGGCCTGGACGCCGCGCGCGGCGAAGTGGCGGCGCGTGATCTCGGGATACTTGGTGGCGATCCGCACATGGCTCCAGCGCGAGGGATCGTCCTGCCCGACATCCTCCGCGGGCGCGGCGACGACCAGCCGGCAACGCCCGACCTTGAGGTCGAGCGGCGCGTAGATCTCGGGATACTCGAACTCCATCAGCACGTCGTTGCCGGCAACGCCGATATGCGCCGCGCCGAAGGCGACGAAGGTGCCGACGTCGAAGTTGCGCACGCGGATGACATCGAGCCCGGGATGGTTGGTGGCAAAGCGCAGCTGGCGCGACTCTGGGTCGTCGAAGGCGCGCTCGATCTCGATGCCGGCACGGCGCACGAGCGGGATCACCTCGCCCAGGATGCGCCCCTTGGGCAGCGCCAGAACCAGCTTCTCGTTACCGCGCACAATGCCCCTCACAGCCGCACCTCATGCCGACTTCCTCGGTGGCCGAGGAAGATAGCCACACGGTCAAGGATAAGCCACAGGCGGGAGGTGAGGAGAAAGACTACCCGGCGTCGCCGACGGGATGCCTTGGCCGCCATTGCGTTGGCCAGGGCTCGCCGAAATCATCCAGGTGGCACAGGATACGGTCCACCTCCAGCCGGATGCTGCTGCCGCCGGCGAAGTCGAGATAGAGCGCTCCCGGCTCGGCCCTGATCGCCAGAAGTACGAGGAGGCGCCCGCTTTCGCGTAGATGGAAGCCGCGGCGCTGGACCGAGCGCACCTCGTCGAAGCGCAAGCCCGCGAGTTGCCGCTCAAGCTTCTGTTCGGGCGGCTCCCAGCAAAAACGGTTGGCGACGAGCACGAAGCGCGCTTCGTCGGGGAAGTAGGCTATGTCGCCCACGGCGACCAGCGCGTCCTGAAGGACGGCGGAGATGACCGCCAAGTCCTCCTCGTCCTCGCCGCGCAGCTTGAGGGCGCTGGGCATCTTGCCACCGCTCAGTCCGCGACCAGCCGCTCGATATCGGCGCCACAGGCGGCGAGCTTCTCCTCGAGATGCTCGTAGCCGCGGTCGAGATGATAGACGCGGTTGACGATGGTCTCGCCCTCGGCGGCGAGCCCGGCCAGCACCAGCGAGACCGAGGCGCGCAGATCGGTGGCCATGACCGGCGCGCCGGTGAGCTTCGGCACGCCCCGCACCATGGCGGAGGCGCCGTGCACGTTGATGTTGGCGCCCATGCGGCACAGCTCCGGCACGTGCATGAAGCGGTTCTCGAAGATCGTCTCGGTGATCATCGCCGCCCCTTCCGCCGTGGTCATCGTCGCCATCATCTGCGCCTGGAGGTCGGTCGGGAAGCCCGGAAACGGCTCGGTCATGACGTCAACCCCGGCGAGCCGGCCATTGCGGCGGCGAACATGGATGCCGCGCGGCGTCTCGCTCACCTCGACGCCGGCGCCTTCGAGGACGCGGGCCACCGCGGCGACGGATTCATATTGCGCGCCCACCAGCTCGACCCCGCCGCCGGCGATGGCCGCCGCCATCATGTAGGTACCGGTCTCGATGCGGTCGGGAACGACGGAGTGGCGCGCGCCGTGCAGGCGCTTGACGCCGCGAATGCGGATGCGGTCGGTGCCGGCGCCCTCGATGTCGGCGCCCATCGCGCCCAGGCAGCGGGCGAGATCGACGATCTCCGGCTCGCGCGCAGCATTGACCAGCGTGGTCTCGCCCTGGGCAAGCGTCGCCGCCATCAGCAGGTTCTCGGTGGCGCCGACGGACACGATCGGAAAGATGATCTCGGCACCGACCAGCCCCTTGGGCGCGGAGGCCTCGATATAGCCCTGGCGCAGCTCGACCACGGCGCCCAGGCGCTCAAGGCCCTTCAAATGCAGATCGACCGGGCGCGTGCCGATCGCGCAGCCGCCCGGCAGCGACACCCGCGCCTGACCGCAGCGCGCGAGCAGCGGACCCAGCACCAGCACCGAGGCCCGCATCTTGCGCACGAGATCGTAAGGCGCGGTGGTGGAGGCGATCCGCCGCGCGGTGAGTTCGAGCACGTGGCCGAGATCCTCGCCCGGCTCGGCCCCGTTCATGGTGATCGACACGCCGTGCTGCACCAGGAGATGCGACAGGGTCGTGATGTCGGCGAGGCGCGGCAAGTTGCGCAGGACGAGTGTCTCGTCGGTCAGCAGGCTTGCCGTCATCAGCGGCAGTGCCGCGTTCTTGGCGCCGCCGATGGGGATCTTGCCCTCGAGGGGCCTGCCGCCGCGGATACGGATACGATCCATGTGCTTCGTCCTGCGCTGTCGACCCCAAGTGATCGAGGGCGCTCTCCTAACGCCACTTTGTGGCGAAATTCGTCACAGCGCCGGCTGATCGCCTGGGACAAAGAAGCCGGCAAATCCCTTCCAACGCGTAAACGCCGGGCGCGAGCGCAGTCTTGTAATAGATGCCGCGTATCCGCTCAAGCGCATGCAGCCGTTCAGCCCTCGCCCTCGGAGGTTTCCGCCGCGGGCGACGGCCCCTCGGCACGCTGGCGCGCCTGAGCCTTGCGCCGGGCGAGATTGGCCCTGAGCGCGGCGGCGAGACGCTCCTCGCGTTCCCTTGTATTTGGGTTGCGGTGCTGCCGCTCGTTCTGCTTGTCGGCCATGGTTCACCTTTCCGACCGGTCGGAAGGGTGCCGCCGGGCAACGGAGCCGTCAAGCCAGCTATTCGCCGACCTTGAGCTCGATGTTGTGGGCGAGGATCACCGCCACGGCGCGCTTGGCCGCATATTCCGGCGCCTGGTCCGGATGATAGCGCCGCCAAGCCTCGACCCCGGCGCGGTAGCATTCGACGGGTGGACGGCCGGCCTCGCGGGCTGCCTGAAAGGCGGCCAGCACCTCCGCCGCGGCCTCGTCGGCGTCGTTCGACGTCATGAACACGCTGCTGCCCTCCTGCTCACTGGTCAACAAAGCGGCTGGCGAAATATTCCACGCGGGCGGCGGCTTCGGCTCAGGCGACCGGCAGACGCGGCGCCTTGTCGAGAATGAGATCGACGAGTTCACCGACGGTAGCTACCCGATCGGCCTCGGCGGCGCGGATTTTGACCCCGAAGCGTATTTCGGCCGCGGCGAGAACGCTGATCTGGACGAGACTGTCCCAACCCGGTACGTCCGCTGCTGTCGTCGTATCAGAGACCGGGACGGTATCGCCGCCGATCACGTCCTGAATGATGTCATTGAGCAGAACATAAGCCTGCTCCCGGCTCACCAGCGCGCTCTTGCGCCTCACCATGTGCCCCTCGTACCGGCAAAAGCGACCAGCAAAACGCGAGCCGAAGGCGAGGGTTCCGTGCGGCGGGGCGGCGCCCGAGATGCTGCCCCGCCGCAAACATTACATTTCCTTACTTCGTCGTGCCGCCGCCAGGCGATGCCGCGGACGGGCTCGGCGCGCTGGAGCTGCCGCTCGCCAGATGGCTCTGCGCCTCCTGCGCCATCTGCAGGTGTTGCTGCAGCACCGGCAGGCTCTGCTGCGTGAAGGATTTGAGCTGCGGGTCCTGGACCGCGTTGGCTTCGCGCTGGAAGTATTGGATGTCCTTCTGATGGTCTTGGGCCGTGCTCTGCACGAAGGCGCGATCGAAGGCCTGGCCGCTGAGCTTCTCCAGTTTCGCGCGCTCCTGGCTCTTCTCCTTGCCGACGCCCTTGGGCGGCTGGACGCCCTCTTTCTGGGCGATCTGCGTCAGCTGCTGATTGGCTTGCGTATGGTCGGTCGCCAGGCGCTGGCCGAGCGCCTTCACCTCCGGGCTCTGCGCCTTTTGTTGGGCGAGTTGGCCGAGCTCGATCTCGGCTTGGTTGTCCTGCGCCACATGCTGGATGAAACGGGCGTCCGCGCTGCGCTGTGTCGACGAGCTGGTGCCGGGCTTGGGCGAGGTGGCGCCCGGGGTCTGTCCTGTGGCCTGCGCCAGGGCCGGCGCGGCGGCGAGCAGAGCCACCAACGCGGTGGCGTGGAAAAGCGACTTCATGAACCTGCCTCCGGACTGTTGTTGCCCTAGGGAACGGGAAGCGGTGCCGGACGTTCCGCCGGGCGGGCGCCTTGCCAAGCCCGGCCATGTCGTGTATTCCCTCGCGCCACTGCTCTCCCGCGCTGCCCAAGTGCGGATCGGGCGCTGCCGTAGCTCAGTGGTAGAGCACTCCCTTGGTAAGGGAGAGGTCCACAGTTCAATCCTGTGCGGCAGCACCATCCACAGCGATGACGCCCTCGAGTGGGTCGCACACAAGTGCCTGCAGGTCCGATCTATCGGGACCCTAACCGCGACAATCCTGTGGGTCGCCGATCGGAACGCCATGGTCGCGCATGCAGCAACGCATGGCGAGCTTGCGCGCCGTTGGCGGGAGATTCTGCTGCTCCACCTGCCTGTCGCAGGCGTCAAACTGCCACCGGTAGCCTTCGCCGGGATTGTACCAGTCGCCGTATTGGTTGCCGTAGCGATCGGCAATCGCGAACATGCTGCAGGCGCCGAGCACCAGCGCTAAGAACAATTTGCCGATCCGCCGCATGGGCGCTCCGCTCGCAAGCCCGATACCAGCATAGCAGCAAAAAAGAGCCCCGCCGAGGCGGGGCTCTCAACCCATTTCTGGGCGATGCGCTTACTTCGAGGAGCCGCTCGAAGCGCCGCCGGAGGTGGCGCCGCCCGATGTGCCGCCGGAGCTCGCGCCGCCGGCCGAGCCCGTCGCGCTCGGGGAGGAGCTGCTGCCGGAAGAGCTGCCCGGCCCGCAATCGCTCATCGCGGTGGTGCCGCTCTTGCCGCTGGCGCTGGAGCCTTTCGAGGCGGAGCTGCTGCTCGAGCCGGGGCTGCTGGTCGAGCCGGCGCCGCCGGCGCTCGGGCTGCTCGTGCCCGAGCTCGAGCCCATGCTCTTCGAGGCGGAGCTGCCGCCCGGGCCGCAATCCGTGCTCTTGGACGACATGCCGCCCGACGTCGAGCCGCTGGTCCCGGCAGTGGTGCCGGACTTGCCGCTACTGGTGCCGGCGCCGGTCGTGGTGCTGGTCTGCGCCATCGCGGCTGTGCCCAGGGTCAACGCCATGATCGACGCGGCGGTGAGAAGAAGACGCTTCATCAGGTGTCCTCCGTTGAATGAGGCGCCCCGCCAGGCGGAAAGCCCCCGGGGACGCTGCTCCCGCTAACCTCGGGCTGCGGGGCGGCGTTCCGATCTATCCTGAAAGTGGATCGGCGCCGTGCGCGCAACGATCGGGCGCGCGGGAAAGAAAAAGGGCCGCACCGAGGTGCGGCCCAAGTTCAGGGAGGAAAAGCCCGAAGGACTTGCTGTGCGCCGCCGGAGGATCCGGCCTCGCACCGCACGATGAGAATAGCGCCCAGTTCGTCAAGAAATGGTTAATGCCAATCTGGATTTTTTGGCGACCATCGCTTTTTGGGGCGAGGGGATTTTGCTGCGGCGGGATGCCGACGATGGTATGGTGGGCGCGCCATGGAAACGCCGCAACGACGCCTCAGCGACAAGATCCTCGCGGCCTTTGACCAAGCTTGCGATCGCGGCGAGATCGAGGTCGCGGAACTGCTTGTTCGCGCGCTCGAGCTGACGCTGACCCGGGTCGGCGGCAAAGGCAGTGTCGACCAGCGCGACGAGTTGGGGCCGGTACTTGAGGCCTATGCGCGACTGAAGCAGCGGCGCAGCGGGCTGGGCGTGGTCGTCCAGTCCCGCTAAGCCTTCGCGACCGAATCGAAATAATCGTTGATGGAGCGCACCAAGCCCGTCGCCACCTTGCGCTGGTAAGCCGGCTTTTGCAGCAGCCGCTCCTCCACCCGGTTGGAGAGGCATCCCACTTCGACCAGCGCCGACGGGATATCGGGCGCCTTGAGCACGACGAAGCCGGCGGAGCGATGGCTGTTGGTGAGCAGCTTCACCTGATGGCCGAGTTCGGTGACAAGCTGGCGCGCCAGAAGAATTGACAGGTTGTTGGTCTGGCGCCGGGCCAGGTCGATGAGGATTTCGCTGACCACCGGCTCGTGCTGCGACAGGTCGATGCCGGCAATGAGGTCGGCCTTGTTCTCGCGCGCGGCGAGCGCGGCCGCCTGTCGGTCGGAAGCCTGCTCCGACAGCGTGTAGACCGAGGCGCCGCGGGTGGCGGCATCGGGCGCAGCGTCGGCATGGATCGACAGGAAGAGATCGCCGCCGACAGCGCGGGCACGCGCCACCCGGCCCGGCAGCGGGATGAACTCGTCGTCGTTGCGCGTGAGCCGGACCCGGTAGCGCCGGGTCGCCTCGAGCTCGCGCGCGACTTCCCGCGCGGTGGCGAGCGCGACATCCTTCTCATAGGTGCCGCTCCGGCCGATGGCGCCGGGTTCCACGCCGCCCTGTCCGGGATCGAGCACCACGAGATGGGGCTTGACCGCCACCTTGCTGCGCCGCTGGGCAAAGGCCTCCGGCGCCGCGCCCATCGCCGCGCCGGCGGCCGCGCCACCCAGGAGGCGCAACAGCATGCGCCTGTCGAATCTGCCGCTTCGCATCGTCACCTGCGTCTCCGGCGTCCCGCCCGAGCAAGACAGTTAACGTTCAAGGTCGGCAATATACGCTCTGGTTGAGAAATTCGCCATATCTATTTGCACTACCAAGATAAACCTTTGGTAGGAGCCGTTGCCGCCGGGGCGGCGGCGCGGCACGGTCCGATCTTAGGGGAGGACGATTAAGATAGCCCCAATGCCTGCCGGCACCGGGCAGGGGAAATCGAAAACGGACCTTCTA
>DASVOY010000698.1:0-5257 GCA_036383115.1 Allostellaceae bacterium | reverse complement strand
GCCGGCAAGTTCCCGTTCTCCGCCAACGCCCGCGCGCGCGCCAACGCCGATACCGAGGGCTTCGTCAAGATTCTCGCCGATGCCAAGACGGATCGCGTGCTCGGCGTCCACATCATCGGCCCCGACGCCGGCACCATGATCGCCGAGGCCGTGGTCGCCATGGAATATGGCGGCAGCGCCGAGGACATCGCGCGCACCTGCCATGCCCATCCGACGCTCAATGAGGCAGTAAAAGAGGCAGCGCTCGCCGTCGAAGGTCATCCGATCCATATCTGAGCGATGAGCACCGCGAGCGAGGCCCGTCCGCTCCTGCGCTCGCCGGGCGCGCTCGTCGCGCTGCTCTGCGTCACCTCCGTCCTCGGCATGCTCGGATTCTCCAGCTTCTCGGCGCTGCTGCCGGAGTTCCAGCGCGACTGGGCATTGAGCAACACCGAGGCCGGCTGGATCAGCGGCATCTTCTATGGCGGCTATGTCGCGGCGGTGCCTCTCCTGGTCGGATCGACCGACCGTATCGATCCGCGCCGCATCTATCTCATCTCCTTCATCATCGGCGCCGTCGCCGCGCTTGGCTATGCGCTCTTCGCGCAAGGCTTCTGGTCGGCGCTGCTCTGGCGGGCACTCGCCGGCGTGGCGCTCGCCGGCGGCTACATGCCCGGGCTCAAGCTGCTGACCGACCGGGTCGGTGGCCCGAGGCAAAGCCGCTACGTCGCCTTCTACACCGCGGGATTCAGCCTCGGCACCGCCTTCTCCTTCGCCTTCACCGGCGAGATGTCGAATTGGCTCGGCTGGCGCGGCGCCTTTGCCGCGGCGGCGCTCGGTGCGGCGATCGCGTTCCTGGTCGTCCTTCTGCTGGTGCCGCCGGCGGCGCCCGAGGAGATCGTCCAGGGCGAGGAACGGCGCACGCTCGATTTCCGCCCGGTGCTGCGCAACCGCGCCGCCATGGCCTTCATCCTGGGATATACCGGGCATACCTGGGAGCTCTTCGCGCTGCGCTCCTGGCTCGTGGCCTTTCTCGTCCAGGCGGCGGCGCTCGCCGGCGACAGCGCCGACATCGCGCAGGCGAGCTGGCTCAGCACCGTCATTGTCCTCGTCAGCACCGGCGCCAGCATCTATGGCGCCGAGCTCGCCACGCGCTCCGACCGGCGCCGCGTCATCGGCCGCATCATGGGCCTGTCGGTGATCACGGCGGCGCTGACCGGCTTCAGTGCCGGCTGGCCGATCTACGCCGTCGCTGCGCTCTGCCTGCTCTACCACATGATCATCATGGGCGATTCGGCGGCGCTCACCGGCGGGGCCGTCGCCACCTCGGCCCCAGGCCAGCGCGGCGCGACGCTCGCGGTCCACTCCATCATGGGCTTCAGCGGCGCCTTCCTCGGGCCGCTCGCGATCGGCGCGGTGCTCGACCTCGCCGGCGGCGAGACGAGCAAGCTCGCCTGGGGTCTCGCCTTCCTCACTATGGGCGCCGGCTCGGCGGCGGCGCTGCTCGCGATCCGGCGGCTCTAGCCTTCCTGCTTGGCGCGCGGATGCGCCTTGTGATAAACGGCGATCAGGCGGGCGGCATCGACGGCGGTGTAGCGCTGCGTCGTCGACAGGCTCGCATGCCCGAGCAGCTCCTGGATGGCGCGCAGATCGCCACCGCCGGCGAGCAAATGCGTGGCGAAGCTGTGGCGCAGCGCGTGCGGCGTGGCATGTTCGGGCAGGCCGAGCAGACCGCGGAGCTCCTGCAACCGCCCTTGCACGATGCGCGGATGAAGCGGCCCGCCGCGCACGCCGATGAACAGCGGGTCACCCGCGCCAAGGCGGTAGGGACAGGCAGCGAGATAGCCCGCGATCGCCTCCGCCACGACGGGCAGCACCGGCACGTGCCGTTGCTTGTCGCCCTTGCCGGTGATGACGAGCGTGCCGGGTTGGAGCGGCGCCTCGCCGCGCGTCAGGCTCAGCGCCTCGGAAATGCGCAAGCCGCAACCGTAAAGCAAGCTCAGCAGGGCAACATCGCGCCGACCGATCCACGGCTCGCGCGCGAGCTCGGCGACAGTGTTCAACGTCGACGTCGCGTCATCGGCCGAGAGCGCCTTGGGCACCGATTTCGGCAGTCTCGGCGTCCGCACCGCGGCAAGCGCCGCGTTGCGGACGAGGCCGCGACGGTCGAGGAAGCGGAAGAAGCCGCGCAGCACCGACAGCGTGCGCGCGGTGGAGCTGCGTTTCAGATCGTCCGCGGCGCGACGGGCGAGATAGGCCCTGAAATCGGCCGGCGTCAGCTCGCTCAATTCGGCAAGGCTCGGCATCGCGCCGCGATGCTCGACGAGGAAGTCGAGGAAAGCGGCGAGGTCGCGGCCATAGGCGGCGACGGTATGCGGCGAGGCGCGCCGCTCGGCGACCAGCCAATCCTGCCAGCGGGAGATCGCCTCGGCGAGATCGGGAGCGGCGGAGTATTGCGCGAGCGGCACCGGCTCCGGCCCGCTCCGGCGGAATCTCACGCCGCCGGCAGGTCGAGCCATGCGGCGATGGTGATGCCGAGCGAGCGCGCGAGGAAGCCCAGGAGCTCGGTGCCCTGTCCGCCATTGAACTTGCCCGGCCGGCGCATGCCGATGCAGAGCAACCCGGCGGGTGCCGCCGAGCTCACCGAAAGGCGCAGCAGCGCCGCCGAGCGCACCAGCCCGGCGCCGTCGCCGAACAGCATCGGGTCGCCCTCGACGTCGCTCTGGAGCACCACGTCGCGGTCGGTGCCGAGCACCGCATCGACCGTGCCGGGATCGAGGATCTGCACACCCTGATGATTGAGGCGCGGGCGCTGCGGCCCCGAGGACTCGACCGCGATCGTCACGACATCGGCGTCGAGCAGCACGGCCAAGTCGGTGGTCACGATCTGGATGAGCTGCTCGAAGCTGCTGGCGGCCAAGAGCGCCAGCACCGCCGAGTGCACGCGCGCCTGGCTCGCGAGGTTGGCGCGGGTCGCGCCGACGAGGGCGCGATGCTGCCCCTTGAGCCGCGCGATCTCCGCGCGCTGGTGCTGCACCATGAAGCGCTGCATGTCGACGACGCGCTCGCCGCGCTGCACGCTGGGCGGTGTCAGCACCTCCAGGAGATCGGCGTGCTCGAGCAGGAAATCCGGGTGCTGGCGCAGAAAGGCCACGACGTCGGCGGCGCTCACGCTGCGCGCCGGCAACGCCGCGCGCGGCGGCTCGACAGGGGTCGTCTTATCCTTCGGACGATCCAAGGCCCGCTACCCCTCCTACTCCGCCGCCGTCTTGGTCTCGCCCAGGATCGACTGGCCAGTCTTGGCCCAGTCGGCAAGGAAGGCGGCGAGACCTTTGTCGGTGAGCGGGTGCTGGAACATCTGGCGCAGCACGTTCGGCGGCATGGTGCCGACATGCGCGCCGAGCTTCGCCGCCTCCACGACATGGATGGGATGGCGGATCGAGGCGACCAGCACCTCGGTCTTGAGCGCGGGGTAATTGCGATAAATTGCGACGATATCGCGGATGAGCGCCATGCCGTCGCTGCCGACATCGTCGAGCCGGCCGACGAAGGGCGAGATGAAGCTGGCGCCGGCCTTCGCCGCGAGCAGCGCCTGCGCCGCAGAGAAGCACAGCGTCACATTCACCATCGTGCCTTCATTGGCGAGCACCCGGCAGGTCTTGAGCCCATCCGGCGTCAGCGGCACTTTCACCGCGACGTTGCGCGCGAGCTTGGCGAGCTTGCGCCCTTCGGCGAGCATGGTCGCGTGATCGGTCGCCGTCACCTCGGCGCTCACCGGTCCCGGGACCAGCTTGCAGATCTCGCGCACCACCTCGAGGAAGTTGCGCCCGGCCTTCGCTACCAGCGATGGATTGGTGGTGACGCCGTCGACGAGGCCCGTCGCGGCGAGATCACGGATCTCCGCGAGGTCGGCGGTGTCGATGAAGAACTTCATGCGCGTCGGTCCCCTTGCGCGTATGTCCCCGGCGGCTGGAACGCTTGCCGCTTTCTGTCTAAGAGTGTAGCCCATGCCCGAACGCCACGCCAGTTCCCGCGCTGCTGCCGATACCGCGGCATCGTCGCAGGCCGCGGCCCGGACCGGGGTGCTGCTGCCGCTGCCGCTGGCGGGCGTTTTCGATTATTTAGCACCGCGCGATATCACGCTGGCGCCGGGCGACTTTGTCGTCGTGCCGCTCGGCAGCCGCGAGCTCCTCGGCGTGGTGTGGGGCGATGGCGCCGGCGACGTCGCGGCGGCGAAGCTGAAATCGGTTGCCGAGCGGCTGCCGGCCCCGCCCATGTCCGAGGAGCTGCGCCGTCTCATCGAGTGGGTGGCGTCCTACACCGTGTCGCCGCCGGGCGCGGTGCTGCGCATGGCGATGAGTGTGCCGGACGCGCTCGAGCCAACGCGCACCATCGTCGGATATCAACTCACCCATCGCGGCCGCGCCGCGCTTGCCGGGTCCGACAGGTCGCTGACGCCGGCGCGCCGGCGGGTTCTCGACGCGCTCGCCCAAGGGCCTCCGGCGCCGGCCATGGATTTGGCGCGCCGCGCCGGCTGCGGTGCCGGCGTGGTGCGCGCGCTCGCCGGGTTGGGCTTGCTCGATGCCGTCGATCTGCCGAGCCGCCCGCCGCCGCAGCTCCCGGACTGGCGGCGGCCCGGCCGCAGCCTCTCCTCCGCGCAGCAGCTGGCCGCCGAGGACCTCGTCGGCAAGGTCGCCCAGGGCGGCTTCAGCGTCAGCGTGCTCGACGGCGTCACCGGCTCGGGCAAGACCGAGGTCTATTTCGCCGCGATCGCGGCGGCGCTGGCACGCGGCAAGCAGGTCTTGGTGCTGCTGCCGGAGATCGCCTTGAGCGCGCAGTTCCTGGCGCGCTTTGCCGACCGCTTTGGCGCGCTGCCGGCGCAATGGCATTCCGATCTCGGTCATGCCGAGCGCCGTGCCACCTGGCGCGGGGTCGCCGAAGGCGCGGTGACGGTGGTGGCGGGCGCGCGCTCGGCGCTGTTCCTGCCCTTCGCCGATCTCGGCCTCATCGTCGTCGACGAGGAGCATGACGCCTCCTTCAAGCAGGAGGACGGCGTCATCTATCACGCGCGCGACATGGCGGTGGTGCGCGCCTCGCTCGCCAAGCTGCCGATCGTGTTGGCCTCGGCGACGCCGTCGCTTGAGACGACGATCAATGTCGAGCAGCAGCGCTATCGGCGCATCCATCTGCCGGCGCGGCATGGCGAAGCGCAGCTGCCCGAGATCCGCGTCGTCGACATGCGCCGCGCCAAGCCGGAGCGGCAGCGCTTCCTGGCGCC
>DASVOY010000697.1:0-4524 GCA_036383115.1 Allostellaceae bacterium | reverse complement strand
CTGCGCTTCCGGCTCGCGACATTGCCGATCAACGCGCCGGTGCAGCTCGCGCTGTGGCGCAATGGCGCTCAGCGCATGGTGGTCGCGACCGCCACCGCGCCGCCGGAGCAGCCGCCGCGTCAGCTCACGACGCTCACCGGGCGGCATCCGCTGTCGGGTGCCGCCATCGCCAATCTCAACCCGGCCTTCGCCGACGAACTTGGCCTCGATGCGACGCAGCGCGGTGTCGTCGTCACTGCCCTGCGCAATGGCAGCACCGCGGCGCGGCTCGGCCTCGAGCCCGGCGATCTGCTGGTCGACCTCAACAAGCGGCCGATCGACAGCGTCACTCAGCTCGAGCAGCTGCTCTCATCGGCGCCGCCGCCCTGGGTGCTGACGATCAAGCGTGGCGACAAGCTGCTGACCACGCCGCCACTTAGAGGCTGAGATGGCGCAGACCGGCCTCTTCGACTCCCAGGCGCCGCGGCCGCTTGCCGACAAGCTGCGGCCGAAGACGCTCGCCGAGGTGGTGGGCCAGGATCATCTGCTGGCGCCGCAGGGTGCGATCGGGCGCATGGTGGCCGCGCATCGCCTCGCCTCGATGGTGCTGTGGGGACCACCCGGCTGCGGCAAGACGACGATCGCGCGCCTCCTCGCCGAGGCGACCTCGATGCATTTCGAGGCGATCTCCGCGGTGTTCTCGGGCGTTGCCGATCTGCGCAAGGTGTTCGACGCCGCGAAGAAGCGGCGCGTCGGCGGCCAGGGCACACTGCTCTTCGTCGACGAGATCCACCGCTTCAACCGCGCGCAGCAGGACGGATTTCTGCCTTATGTCGAGGACGGCACCGTCGTGCTGGTCGGCGCCACCACCGAGAATCCGTCCTTCGAGCTCAACGGCGCGCTCTTGTCGCGCTGCCAGGTCTTCGTGCTGCACCGGCTCGACGACCACGCGCTCGATACGCTGCTCGAGCGCGCCGAGGCGGCGCTCGGGCGCAAGCTCCCTATCGACGAGGGCGCGCGCGACGCGCTCAAGGCAATGGCCGACGGCGACGGGCGCTTCCTCCTGAACCTCGCCGAGGAGCTGGCGCAGCTCCCCGAGGGCACGATGCTCGACGGCGCCGGGCTGGCGGCGGCTGTGCAGAAGCGCGTGCCGCTCTATGACAAGGCGCAGGAGGGCCATTACAACCTCATCAGCGCGCTGCACAAGGCGGTGCGCGGCTCCGATGTCGACGCGGCGCTTTATTGGCTCGCGCGCATGCTGGCGGGCGGCGAGCATCCTGAATACATCGCGCGCCGCGTCGTGCGCATGGCGGTGGAGGATATCGGCCTCGCCGATCCGCAGGGGCTGGTGCAGGCGGTCACGGCGTGGCAGGCCTTCGAGCGGCTGGGCTCGCCCGAGGGCGAGCTCGCGATCGCGCAGGCCGTGATCTATCTCGCCACCGCGCCCAAATCGACCGCCGCCTACACCGCCTTCGGCGCGGCGCAGCGCGCGGCGAAGGAGAGCGGCTCGCTGATGCCGCCGATGCACAGCGTCAACGCGCCGACCCGGCTGATGAAGGAGCTCGGCTACGGCAAGGGCTATGTCTACGACCCCGACACACCTGAAGGCTTCGCCGGCCAGAACTACTTCCCCGACGAGATGGAGCGCCGGAGCTTCTACCATCCCGTCGATCGCGGCTTCGAGCGCGAGCTCCGGAAGCGGCTCGACTACTGGGAGAAGCTGCGGCAGAAGAAGGCCGAGTAACCGCGGCTATTGGGGCAGGGCGAAGGCGACGACGGCGTCGCCGAGCGTCGTCCCCATCCTCGCGTGGCCGCCGGCGGCGATGACGACCAACTGCCGCCCGCCCGCGACATAGGTCATCGGCGTCGCCTGGCCGCCGGCGGGCCGTTTCGCCCTCCACAGCTCGGCGCCGGTCTCGACGTCGAAGGCGCGCAGATACTCGTCCCGGGCGGCGCCGATGAAGACGAGCCCGCCCGCGGTGACGATGGGACCGCCCAGATTCGGCGCGCCGCGGATGAGGCCGAGCGCCGCGCCGCCGAGCGGCACCTGCCATCTGATGGTGCCAGCATCGAGATCGACCGCGCTGAGCTCGCCCCACGGCGGCGGATTGCACGGCACGCCGAGCGGCGACAGCAACAGGTCGCGCTCGGCCGCATAGGGGGTGTCCCGGCCGCGGCCGATCTCGACCTTCGGATCGGCGGCGCGCGCCGCCGCGTAATCCGCCTGCGGGATGAGCCGGACGGCATGCGCCAGGTGGTTGGTGTTGACGATGAATAGGCGGCGTTGCGGATCGAAGGCGCCGCCCGCCCAATTGACGGCGCCGACCGTGGACGGGAAGAGTATGGTGCCGGCGAGGCTGGGCGGGGTGTAGAGGCCCTCGGACCGCAGGCCGGCCATGCGCCGGCGGCACGCTTGTCGATCGAAGTAGACAAGGCCCCAGGCATCGTCGGCGCTGAGGTTTTGCGGCACGAGCGGCGGCGGCGCCAGCGGCACCGGCTGCGTCGGCGAGGTCTCCTCGCCGGGAACGTCGCTCGCCGGCGCGCGCCGCTCCTCGACGGGAAAGACGGGCTTGCCGGTGTCGCGGTCGAGCACGAAGACGAATCCCGTCTTGGTCGCGACAATCACCGTGGCGATTTCCCGGCCGTCACGAGGCAATGCCGCGAGCGTCGGCTGCGCCGCCACGTCGTAGTCCCAGATGTCGTGATGGACGGTCTGGAAGCTCCAGGCCACCGCGCCCGTCGACCCCTTCAGCGCGACCACTGCGGAGGTGTAGAGATTGTCTCCCGGACGATGCCCGCCGTAGAAAGCGGCCGTGGGGCTCGCCGTCGGCAAGAAGACCAAATCGCGCTCGGCATCGACGGTGATCGGGGCCCAGACGCTCCCTCCCGCCGCCCGCGCATAGCTCGCCTCGGACCAGGATGCGGCGCCGGGATCCTCCGGATGCCGCGGCACGGGATCGAAGCTCCAGCGCCGCTTGCCGCTGCGCGCATCGACCGCCGATACGGTGCCGCTCGGCGCGCGCGCCCGCGTCATGTCGTCCACGGCGGAGCCGACCACGACGGTGTCGCCGATGATCGCCGGCGCCGAGTCGATGTGTCGCTCGCCGGGATAGAGCGGCGCAATGTCGGGCGGCAGCAGCACTTGGCCGGCGGCGCCGAAATCGGCGCAGGGCTTACCCGTGCGCAGGTCGAGCGCGATGAGCCGCGCATCATTGGTGCCAAGGAAGACGCGCGCGGCGCAGATGCCTTCCGCGGCGGCGCTGGTGTCGTGCCACACGGCCACGCCACGGCATATGAACTGGTTGGCCGGCCTGAGATCGGCCGGAATCTCGGGATCGAAGACCCAGATCTCGCGCCCGGTCGCGGGATCGAGCGCGATCACGCGATCGAAGGGCGTGCAGAACACGAGCTTGCCCTCGGCCAGGACCGGGGTCGCCTGGAAGGCGCTGCGGCTGAACGCGGCGCCGCGTCGCTCTGCTTCGCCGGTGTGATAGGTCCAGGCGACGGTAAGCTGCTGGACGTTGGCCGTGGTGATCTGCCGAGCACTCGAATAGCGCGAGGCTCCGGGATCGCCGCCGTAGGCCGGCCAGTCCTGCGCTCTTGCAGCCGAGCCGAGGAACAGTGCATCCGCGGCGATGAGAGCGACGAAAGCCCAGATGATCCTTCGGCTCGACGAAAGGCCAGGGATGATCATGACACGCCCAGCACCATACTCCGAGGCCGCGGTCAGCGCCGATCCATTGGCCAAGCGAATTCCGTCACGGCGCGCGACTGATCTGAATCAAGGTGTCGGCGGCATCGGGCACCTATCATGACAGAATTCGGGAGAGGAGCCATGACCGGACGCTACGACGCCATCGTGATCGGGTCGGGGCTCGGCGGCTTGACCGCCGGTGCCCTCTACGCACGAGCCGGCCACAAGGTACTCGTGCTCGAGCGCAACGAGCATTTTGGCGGGGCGGCGACGGTCTACCGGCACGGCGCCCTCGCCATCGAGGTGTCGCTTCACGAGATCGACGGGCTCGATGCCGGCGATGCGAAGTTGCCCATCCTGCGCGCCCTCGGCCTCGATCGCGACATCGCATTCGTCGATGTCGGCGACCTGTTCGAAGTGAGAAGTCCATTGCTGGGCGATCCGTTCGTCCTGCCGCACGGGCTCGACGCCGCGCGCGCGGCGACCAAAGCACGCTTCCCCGATCAGGCGAGGGGCATCGACGGCTATTTCGATCGCATCCAAGCGATTCACGATGCCGTCGGCATGATGAGTGAGCATCTGGATGACCGCGGCTGGTGGCTCTGGCACGCACCGACACTGCCCTGGCGCCTGTGGCCGCTGATCCGCGACCGGCACGCGACCGTCAGCGAGGTGCTCCAGCGGCTGTTCGGCGACGACGAGCGGGTCAAGTTGGCCTTGGCTCCGAACCTCGGCTACTACACCGACGATGCCGACATCATGCCGTTTGTCGCCTATGCGATCCCGCAGGCCTCCTATCTCATCGGCGGCGGCCACTATATCCGCGGTGGCTCGCAGGTCCTCAGTGATCG
>DASVOY010000696.1:0-3600 GCA_036383115.1 Allostellaceae bacterium | reverse complement strand
GTGCATAGCCGTCTGCTCGAGATGGTCGACGAGGTCCCGGAAGCGCTCGGCTGCCCGCGGCAGCATGGCCTCAATCTGATCGGCTCCCCGCTCCGCAGCCTCGAACGCGGCTTTCGCCTCGGCCAGTTCGACGTCCGCACGCATTAGCTCGGCCCACTGCGCGTCGGCTCCCTTGCCTTCTAGGACAGTCGCGCGGCGCAGCACCCCGTCAACGACTATCACGGCTACCGCCGGCTTATGCGCCGCATCGCCCTCGCTGGCGACAAGCCGCGCTGAGGCGGGCCGCCTACGGCCGCGCGGCGGCGTATTCAGCGTCGCGCAGCCGTCGGCGGAGAAGCTTGCCCGAGACGGTGCGCGGCAGATCCGGCACGAAGTCGATGCGGCGCGGATATTTGTACGGCGCGGTCATGCGCTTCACATACTCCTGCAGCTCCTTGACGAGTTCGGCGGTGCCGACGAAGCCGGGCTTCAGGATGACGAAGGCCTTCACCACCTCGCCGCGCTCGGCATCGGGCGAGCCCACCACGGCGCTTTCCTGCACCGCCGGATGCTCGATGAGCGCGTTCTCGACCTCCAGCGGGCCGATGCGATACCCTGCCGAGTTGATCACGTCGTCGCCGCGGCCGTGATAGAAGAGATAGCCTTGCTCGTCCTGATGCGCCGTGTCGTTGGTGAGGAACCAGGAGACGCCGTCCGCTTCGAGGATGGCGTCGCGGCTGCGCTCGCTGTCGCGCCAGTAGCCGAGCATGACCTGCGGGTTGGGCAAGCGGATCGCCAGCATGCCGGTCTCACCCGGCGGCAGCACGCGCCCGGCCGCATCGATGACCGCCGCCTCGGTGCCGGGGAGCGGCTTCCCCATCGAGCCCGGCTTCACCGGCAGCGGCGGGTAGTTAAGCACGGTCATCAGCGTCTCGGTCTGGCCGTAGCCGTCGAGCAGCTTGATGCCGGTGCGCCCGCTCCAGGCAGTGACGATCTCCGGATTGACAGTCTCGCCGGCCGACACGGTGAGCCGTAGCTTCGAGAGATCGTAGCGCTCGAGATCGAGCAGCAGCAGACGGCGCAGCTCCGTCGCGGCGGCGCAGAACACCGTGACGCCGTGGCGCTGCAGCAGCTCTAGCCGGCGCATTGGCTCGAACGGACCGTTGTAGAACAGCACGGCCGAGCCGCAACTCCATGGGCCGAACAGGATGCTGGTGCCGGCCTTGCTCCAGCCGGTATCGGCCGTGCACCACATGAGGTCGCGCTCCGTGAGCGTCAGCCAGTACCAGGCCGAGACACGCCAAGCGAAGAGGCCGCGCGCCGCATGCGTGACGCCCTTAGGCTTCCCGGTCGAGCCCGAGGTGTAGTAGATGATCGCGGGATCGTCGGCGGCGAGCCGCACGGGCGAAAACCGCGGTGAGGCGGCGGCGAGCGACCGATCGAACTCCATCCACCCGGCGGGCGCGCCGCCGACGCTGAGCCTCGCGAGGAGCGGCCCGGCCCGGGCGGCGAACTTGGCACAATTGACGGCGGTGGTGATGGCGGCGACCGCCTCCGCATGCTCGAGGCGATAGGCGATGTCGCCTTCGGTCAGCATCTCGATCGATGGGATCGGAATGGCGCCAAGCTTCAGGCAGCCGACCATGGCGATCTGCCATTGCGGTATGCGCGGCAGCATCACCAGCACGCGATCGCCGGCCTTCACGCCGGCCTCGGCGAGCGCATTGGCGCAGCGGTTCGAGAGCTCGCTGATCTCGGCGAAAGTGTATCGCTCCTCGCGGCCAGCGGCATCGCACCAGATGAGCGCGAGCCGCGCGGGATCCTCAGCGTAGCGGTCGACGACATCGGCGCCGAAATTGAAGCTCGCCGGGATCTCCCAGGCGAACTCGCGATGCGCCGTGTCGTAGTCGATCAAGGGCGTGCGCTGCATCGGCGGCCTCCTCCCTGGAATTTTGCGAGCGCTTCGGGGCGTCGATACGTCGTTTCCCCAGTTGAGCCAGAGGCGGATGGAGAATTCAATACGCTGAACCACTGTTCGATCGATCGACTTGACGGTCTCCAGGGGTGTGATAGCTTTTTCGCGGGAGGAAACGATGTCGACCAACAGCGCAGGACAACTGCGTGGTCGTGTGGCGCGTCCACAGGCTGGCCCGCTGTCGCCATTCTCGACGTCGCCCTCCGTGGCTTCGACTATTTGCTGTTCAAGACGCTGCCGCTTCGGCGCTGCGGCGAACGGGGCCGCGCGTTGATCGGCATTTCCCCGGCGCCTCGCCCAAGCCGCCCCGCTGCGACGCGGCAGACATAAGCAACGCCGATGAAGCGACCGCGCGTGACGCAGCAGAGCATAGTTTTCGCCATTTTTGTGGCGCTCTTCGCCGCCTTTTCGGCGTTCCTGCCGGGTTTCCTCACCGCGGAGAACATGCTGACGCTGCTGCAGAACGTGGCGGTGCTCGGCATTCTCGGCCTAGCCATGGCGATCGTCGTGATCGGTCGCGGCATTGACATCTCGCTGGTAGCATCGCTCGCCGTGCCGCCCGGGCTGGTGCTGCAGATGGTGCAGAACGGCCATTCCGTACCGGCGGCGCTGATCGCGGCCCTGGTTGTGAGCCTCGTGTTCGGACTCGTCAATGGCTGGCTCATCGCCTACGCGGAGGTGCCATCGCTGTTCACGACGCTGGCGAGTGGACTGTTTCTCGCCGGGCTCGGGCAGGTGGCGTTTTTCCAGCTCGACGTCGTGCAATGGAGCGCCCCGCTGGACCGCCTCGCCTGGCTCGGCCAGGGCGCGCTAGCCGGCATTCCGATGCCGGTGATCATGTTCGGCCTCGCCGGCCTTGCCGTCGCGCTGTTCCTGCGGCTGAGCCGGCTCGGCGCCTTCATCTATGCGCTCGGCGACAACCCCTATGGCGCGAGGGTCACCGGCGTGCCGACGCGGCCGGTCATCGTGCTGCAATACGTGTTGGCGGCGCTGATCGGCGCCTTTGCCGGCATGGTCCTAGCGGCCTCGGTCAACAGCATGCCGACGCGCATCTTCAACTCGACGCTGATCTACGACGTCATTCTCGTCGTCGTGCTGGGCGGCATCGGGCTCTCCGGCGGCCGAGGCGGGGTCGTCAATGTGGTGATCGGCACCTTGCTGATCGGCACGATGCTGAACGGAATGACCATCCTCGACGTGTCCTATTCCGGGCAAAACCTGATCAAGGGGCTGGTGTTGCTGGTCGCAATCCTGACGGATTCGTTCATCAACCCGCGCAATGAGGAGACGGCGCAGCAAGGCGACATCTGACGCCGTTTGCGATTTCCACGTCGCTGAAGGAGGGAGGAGTTCATGGTTCGCATCACCTCGGTGGGCTTATGGAAGCCAGCCCTGGCAGGGCTCGGTCTCATGGCGCTGCAGGCGGCGGCGACGCCGGCGCTGGCGCAGAAAGGGCTCGACGAGCCCTTCCAAGGACCATTCAAGCAGTCGCTCGCCGGCAAGGTTGTCGCGTATGTGCCGGTCGCTATGAATTTCGACCTGGCGCAGGGCTGGTACGCGGGCGTCAAGCGTGAGCTCGAACCTTACGGCATCAAGCTCGAGGTGCGCGATCCCAATTGGAGCACCAATGCGGGCGCCCAGGCGGT
>DASVOY010000695.1:0-3521 GCA_036383115.1 Allostellaceae bacterium | reverse complement strand
TCGGATTTGCGGCAGGCGCCGTTGTTGTTGCACATCTCGACGGCACCGGCGAAGCCGCCCCAGTCCGACCAGTCGAGTGCGGTGTCGATGGGTGGCGCGCGGTAGCCCGGCTTGAAGCGGAAGAGCGAGCGATCGTCCATCTTGGATGGTCGCACGATCTTGCCGGGGTTCATCAGCCCCTGCGGGTCGAAGCGGTCCTTGACCTCCTCGAAGGCGCGCACCAGGCGCTGCCCGAACATCGGCCCGTGGAACTCCGAGCGCACGAGGCCGTCGCCATGCTCGCCCGAATGCGAGCCCTTGTATTCGCGTACCATGGCGAAGGCCTCCTCGGCGATGGCGCGCATCTTCTTGACGTCGATCTCCTGCTTGAGGTTGAGCACGGGGCGCACATGGAGGCAGCCGACCGAGGCATGGGCGTACCAGGTGCCGTAGGTGCCGTGCTTCTCGAAGACGGCGGTGAGCCGCGCCGTGTAGTCGGCGAGGTCGTCGAGCGCCACGGCGCAATCCTCGATGAAGGAGATCGGCTTGCCGTCGCCCTTCATCGACATCATGATGTTGAGGCCTTCCTTGCGCACGTTCCACACCGCCTGCTGGAACGCCGGATCGGTGGCCTCGACCACCGCACCGGGGAAGCCCAGGTCGCCCATCAACTCGACCAGTTGCTTCAGACGCCGCAGATTGCCCTCGGCATCCTCGCCGGCGAACTCGGTGAGCAGCAGCGCCGCGGGCTCGCCCCGGACGAAACGATCGACCGTGGCGCGGAACATGGGAATGTCGCGCGACAGCTCGATCATGGTGCGGTCGACGAGCTCGACGGCGGTCGGCCCGAGGGCGACGATGTGCTTCGTCGCGGCCATCGCCTGGTAGAAGGTCGGGAAATGGCAGATGCCGAGGACGCGGTGCGGCGGGATCGGCTGGAGGTCGAGCTCGATGGCGTTGAAGAAGGCGAGCGTGCCTTCCGATCCCACCAGCAGCTTCGCCATGTTGTGACCGGCGTCGTCGACCATGTCGATGTTGTAGCCGCCGACCCGGCGCAGCAGCTTCGGAAAGCGTGCGGCGATCTCGTCCGCCTCACGGCGATGGAGCGCGCGCATATCGCGCACGAGGTCGCGGTAGCGCTCCGGCGCGACGCCGTCGCCGAAATTGCCGGGCACCTCGCCCATGCGCACTTCCGTGCCGTCGGCCAGGAGCGCGTCGACGGCGCGGACGTTGTGCACCATGTTGCCGTAGCGCAATGAGCGCGCGCCGCAGCTGTTGTTGGCGGTCATGCCGCCGATGGTGGCGCGGTCGCCGGTCGAGACGTCGACCGGGAAGAACAGCCCTTTGGGCTTTAGCGCTTTGTTGAGCCGCTCGAGCACCACGCCCGGCTGCACCAGCGCGCGCCGGCGCTCGACGTCGACCGCGAGGATGCCGTCCATGTGCTTGCTGCAATCGAGGACGAGGGCGCGGCCGACGGTCTGGCCGCATTGCGAGGTGCCGCCGCCGCGCGGCAGCAGCGGCACGCCCTCCTCGCGCGCGATGCCGATGGCCGCCGCGACGTCATCCTTGTCGCGCGGCACGACGACGCCGAGCGGCTCGATCTGGTAGATCGAGGCGTCGGTGCTGTAGCGGCCGCGGCTGAACGCATCGAACAGCACGTCACCGCGCAGGTTCTGCCGCAGCCGGGCGGCCAGCGCCGCGTCCCCCGGCGCGTCGGAGCGCGGGCGACGGCCGGTGATCGCGCTAGGCGGCATGGGCCAACCGCACGCCACCCCCCTGGATCAGCATCACCTTGTTGAGCAGCTTCACCAGCGCGTAGACCGCTTCGATCGCTGGCGCCGGGGTCTCGGTCATCCGCGCCATCTCCAGGATCGAGCCGATCAGCGCCTCGGTCTCGAGCGAGCGGCCGGCCTCGACGTCCTGCAGCATCGACGTCTTGTGCGCGCCGACGCTTTCGGCGCCCTCGATGCGCTTCTCGATCGTCACGCGGAAGGTGACGCCGAGCTTCTTCGCGATCGTCTCCGCCTCCTCCATCATCTTCGCCGCGAGGCGGCGTGTCTCCGGGAACTGGCAGATGTCGACCAGCGTCGCATGGGTGAGCGCGCTGATCGGGTTGAAGGAGAGATTGCCCCAGGCCTTGAGCCAGATCTCGGAGCGGATGTCCTTGAGCACGCGCGACTTGAGGCCGGCTTTCACCAGCACGTCGTGGATGAGCTTGGCGCGCTCGCTCTCCTTGCCGTCGAGTTCGCCGATCGGGAAGCGGTCACCCTCGACGTGGTGGATGACGCCCGGCGACGGCACCGAGGCGGCGGGATAGACCACGCAGCCAATGAGGCGGCTCGCCTCGACCTTGGCGGTGAGCACGCCGGTCGGATCGAGGCTTTCGAGTTTCCTGCCGTCGTACTTGCCGCCGAGCTTCTGGAAATACCACCAGGGCAGCCCGTTCTGCACCGTCATGACGACGGTGTCGGGGCCGAGCAGATGGTCGATTTCCTTCGCCACCTGGTCGAGGTAGTGCGCCTTGACCGCGAGAATGACCAGGTCCTGCTTGCCGGCATCGGCCACCTTCTCGACCGCCGCGACCTTGGCGGTCTCGACCTTGCCGTCATGCCATTCGAGCTTGAGGCCGTTCTTCTGAATGGCCGCGAGGTGAGGCCCGAGGTCGACCACCGTCACCTCGTTGCCGCCGAGCGCCAGCTTCGCCGCCATCAGCCCGCCGATGGCGCCGGCGCCGACCACGCCGACGCGGATCGGCTTCGGCGGCGCACCCAGCAGATAGGGGCTGGGAAGCACCTGGTTGAACGGATTGCTCAGCGTGCCGACGCCGTCGATGGCGATGTCGATGACGTTCTCCGCAGCTGCCATCACGCCGGCGCCGAGCGAAGTGCCGCAGGCGATGACGTCGCCCGGCATCAGCGTCATGTCGCGCGAGATCGCGGCCACCAGCTTGTAGGGCGGGAAGAACATGTCGGAGACCGGGTAGTTCTGCACCTCCTTGCCGTTGAGCACGGTGCGGATGCGCAGCGCCATCGGATCGACGCCGGTGGTGATCACCGGGCCGAAGACGCCGAAGGTGTCGAAGCTCTTCGCCCGCACCCACTGGTCGAAGGTCGGGTTCTTCTTGAGCAGGTCGACGGCGGTGACGTCGTTCACGCAGGTGTAGCCGAAGATGTAGTCCTTCGCCTCCGCCTCGCTCACCATCGAGCATTTCTTGCCGATGACGATGCCGAGCTCGCCCTCATAGATGATCCGACCGCTATACGATTTCGGCCGCTCGATCGGCGCGCCGTGCGGGAGATAGGCGTTGGGCGCCTTGAGGAAGTAGAGCGGCTCGTCGGGTACCAGGAAATTGTTCTTGGCGGCGAGCTGGTGGAAGTTGTTCCACAGGCAGACCATCTTGCTCGGCTCGCACGGCGTGCGCAGGCGCACCTCGGCAAGCTTCACTGTCTCGCCCGTCGGCCGGTTCTCGCCGAACAGGTCCCCGGCGTGAACGGCGATGACCCCGTCCTTCAGGGTGCCGAACGAGAGTTTTCCGGCGCGCT
>DASVOY010000694.1:0-2147 GCA_036383115.1 Allostellaceae bacterium | reverse complement strand
GGCTCCCAGTTCTTGCCGCCGAAGAGGTTCGGGCAGATGTCCTTGGCCCAGACCTCGAGCCGCGGCCGCTTCTCCGGGTTCTCGACCGGCCGCCCGGTCTCCTTGTCGATGCCGCGCGCCCAGTTCACGGGCACATAGGCGGCTGCCGAGATGAGCTGCCCGGTCTTGCGGTTGAGCACATAGAAGAAGCCGTTGCGGTCGGCCTTGAAGCCGACGGGGACGTTCTGGCCGCCGAGATCCACGTCGGCCAGCACCAGCTCGTTCACGCCGTCATAGTCCCAGGCATCGTAGGGCGTCGTCTGGAAGTGCCAGGCGATCTTGCCGGTATCGGCATCGAGCGCCAGCTGGCTCGCCGTGTAGAGGTTCGTGTATTCGCCGATATCGCTGCTGTCGTTGCCGCGGACCGAGCTGCCCCAGGGCGAGGGATTGCTGGTGCCGTAATAGACCAGATTGAGCTGCGGGTCGTACGAGCCGACATACCACGCCGCGCCGCCGCCATACTTCCAGGAATCGCCCTTCCAGGTCTTCGCCGCCGGATCACCCTCCGCCGGGATCGAATAAGTGCGCCAGACGAGCTTGCCGCTGTCCTGGTCGAAGGCGCTGATCGCGCCGCGAACGCCATACTCGCCGCCGGCAAAGCCGGTGATGACGAGGTTCTTGACGATCGTCGGCGGCGAGGTGATGGCCGCGCCGTCCTTGTAATCGACGACCTGCGCGTTCCAAAGCTCCTTGCCGCTCTTGGCGTCGAGCGCGACGAGACGGCCATCGAGCCGGGTGACGAACACCTTGTCCCGGGCATAAGCGACGCCGCGATTGTCGAGCCCGCAGCACGTCGTCTGCTGCACGTCGCCGGGGATCTCCGGCGCATATTTCCATTTGATCGTCCCGTCCTTGGCGTTCACCGCGAAGACCGATCGCGGTCCCGAGGATGTCGTGACGTAAAGCGTGTCGCCGACGACCAGCGGGGTCGACTCCTGCGCCTCGAGCGAGCCAAGCTGGAGGACCCAGGCGACCTTCAGCTTCTGCACATTGCTCGTGTTGATCTGGTTGAGGCTGCTGTAGCGGGTGTTGGCGGCATCGCCGCCATAGGTGGTCCAGCCGCCTTGCGCCTGCGCCGCAGCGCTCAATGCCACCGTGGCCAGCGTCGCCACGGCGAAACCGGCAAGAGCCCGCTTCGGGCCTGTGTTCATGGTTTTCCTCCCCTTGCGCCGCTGTTGGGTAAAGTCGGCACGACCGCGGCGGCTTGTGTGCCGATCATGGGCCCGACGCTGCGCACAGGAGTGATTGCGCATCATCGACACAAAGCTCGGCGTTGTCTGGTCGAGTTGGACATGCCGCTACGTCGAGCAGGACATGCGTCAACTCGCTCCCGCTAAATTACGCGCGCGGAATGGTTGGCTTGTCAATCAGCGGCCCGGGATCGGCTCCCGCAATGTCCACGCGACCGGCACAGCCAGGGCGCAGAGCACGGCCATGACCCAGAAGCCTTGGGCGCCGAAACGAGCGTAGAGCGGGCCGGACGCGAGCGTCAGCAGCGCCGTCGCGCCGCCGATGGCGACGGTGCCGTAGAGCGTCAGCGCCGTCGCCGCCAGCCGCGGCGGCACGATCTCGGACAGGAGGCGCATGGCGGCGAGGTGCAGCAGGGCGAAAGTGAGCCCGTGCAGTGGCTCGATCATCGCCATGGCGGGCAGCCAGACGGTTTGCGCCATCACCGCCCACCGCACCACGCCGGCAACGGCGGCAAGCGCGGCGGCGCCGGCGGTTCCCAGCCAATCCAGCAGCCTGCGGCCGAGGAAAAGAAATACCGCGACCTCGGCCACCACCTGCTCCGACCAGAGCAGCCCCGCCGTGTCGGGGCCGATTCCCGCCGCGCCCCAGCGGATCACGGCGAAGCTGTCATGCATCGCGTGGCTGCCGAGGATGAGCGCCGCCGCCAGCAATAGTCGGCGGAACAGCTTCAGGTGCAGCAGCGGGCCGATCCCGCCAGCCCCATGGCGTGCCAAGGTGGGTCGCGGCGCCGGCCGCGGCGGCAGCCGCGGGACGCGTGCGGCGCCGAGCGCGGCCATCGCCAGCAGCGCGGCGTTGAGCCCGACGATGATGCCGATGCCGAGCCGCGCTATGGCCTGGCCGGACAGCACCGATCCCAG
>DASVOY010000693.1:0-4621 GCA_036383115.1 Allostellaceae bacterium | reverse complement strand
ATTCGATCTGCTTCTTGATCTCGGCATCGGTGAGGTCGGGGAGGAACGAGAATTGGCCTTGCGTGAGATGCATCGGGAATATCTCCGGTATCAGCCGAGAGCGGCGGTCGGCGTGGGGACGTAGTCGACCGAGTCGGTCGAGGTGTAGTCGAAGGTGACGTCCTTCCAGGTGTCGAGCGCGGCACCCAGCGGACGGCACCACCGCGCGGCCTCGAGCAGGATCTGCGGTCCCTCGTTCCAGATGTCGCGACCCTCGTTGCGCGCCTTGATCATCGCCTCGAGCGCGACGCGGTTGGCGGTGGCGCCGGCGTGGATGCCCATGGGGTGGCCGATGGTGCCGCCGCCGAATTGCAGCACCACGTCCTCGCCGAGATGGGAGAGCAGCTGATGCATCTGCCCGGCATGGATGCCGCCGGAGGCGACGGGCATAAGCTTCTTGAGGCTGGCCCAGGGTTGGTCGAAGAAGATGCCGTGCTCGAGGTTCTTCGGGACATGGGTCTCGCGGCAGGTGTCGTAGATGCCGCGCACCACGTTGGGATCGCCCTCGAGCTTGCCGACGACGGTGCCGGCATGGATGTGGTCGACACCCGCCATGCGCATCCACTTGGCGATGACGCGGAAGGCGACGCCGTGGTTCTTCTGGCGCGTGTAGGTCGAGTGCCCGGCGCGGTGCAGGTGCAGGATCATGTCATTGCGCCGCGCCCATTTCGCCATCGACTGGATCGCGGTGTAGCCGACGACGAGGTCGATCATGACAATGACGCTGCCGAGTTCCTTGGCGAATTCGGCGCGCTCGTACATATCCTCCATGGTGGCGGCGGTGACGTTGAGATAAGTGCCCTTGATCTCGCCGGTCTCGGCCATCGCCTTGTTGACCGCTTCCATGCAGTAGAGGAAGCGGTCGCGCCAGTGCATGAAGGGCTGCGAATTGATGTTCTCGTCGTCCTTGGTGAAATCGAGGCCACCCTTGAGCGCTTCGTAGACAACGCGGCCGTAATTGCGGCCGGAGAGGCCGAGCTTCGGCTTCATCGTGGCGCCAAGCAGCGGGCGGCCATAGACGTTCATGCGCTCGCGCTCGGCGATTATGCCGGTCGCAGGGCCTTGGAAGGTCTTGAGGTAATGCGGCGGTATCCGCATATCCTCGAGCCGCAGCGCCTTCAGCGGCTTGAAGCCGAAGACGTTGCCGATGATCGACGCAGTGAGGTTGGCGATCGAGCCTTCCTCGAAAAGATCGAGGTCGTAGGCGATATACGCGAAATACTGCCCGGGCGTCCCGGGCACGGGGTCGAGGCGATAGGCCTTGGCGCGGTAGTACTCGCTGTCGGTGAGGCGGTCCGTCCACACCACGGTCCAGGTCGCGGTCGAGGACTCGCCGGCAACGGCGGCGGCGGCCTCCTCGGGATCGACGCCGTCCTGCGGCGTGATGCGGAAGACGGCGAGGACGTCCGTGTCCTTCGGCTCGTAGTCGGGCTCCCAATAGCCCATCTGCCTGTACTTGAGGACGCCCGAGCGATAGCGCTCCTTCATGTCGGTGATCTTGGTGTCCGCTGCCTTCTTCATCACGCCGCCTCGCACTTGGGCCAAAACTTGCCTTTGACGACGCCGAGGTTACGCGCTGGACAGATCACGTAAAAACAAAATATTCTGTCCATTCTATCAAGTGATTCCTTGACGAAGACGAGAGCCATGCGCCATGTCACGATCCGGCAGCTCCAGGTGTTCGTCGAGGCGGCGCAGACGCTGTCTTTCGCCCGCGTCGCCGAGCGGCTGCACCTGACGCCGGCCGGCGTCTCCTTCCAGATCAAGCAGATCGAGATGCAGAGCGGCTTCGCGCTCTTCGAGCGTGTCGGCCGGAAAGTGACGCTGACCGGCGCCGGGGAAGCGCTCCTCGTCTATGCGACGCAGGTGCTGCGCGCGCTCCACGACGCCGACCAGGCGATGGCGGCGCTCAAGGGCCTAAGTAGCGGCGCGGTGACGATCGGCCTTGTGTCGACGGCCAAGTACATCGTACCGCACATGCTCGCCCGCTTCCGCGCGGACTATCCCGGCATCGCCATCAGTCTGCGCGACGGTAACCGCCGCTGGATCAACGAGGCGCTGGTAAAAGGCGAGATAGACCTTGCCGTCATGGGCCGGCCGCTCGATGGGACGGACGAGGTCGCGGAGCCCTTCGCAGCCCATCCCTCGGTGATCGCCGCCGCCCCCTCTCATCCTCTCGCCCGGTCGCCCAGCGTTCCAGCGAGTGTGCTTGCCGGCGAGCCGCTGGTAGTGCGCGAGGAAGGCTCCGGTACGCGATCGCTGCTCGACCGCTTCTTCGCGACTGCCGGAATGACGCCGAAGATCGCGTTGACGACGAGCAGCAACGAGACGATCAAGCAGGCGGTGATGGCCGGCATGGGCATCGCGCTGATCTCGCGGCACACGATCGGCCTCGAGCTGGGCTTGGGCATGATGACCACGCTCGCCGTCGAGGGTTTCCCGCTGATGCGCTCATGGTTCATCGCGCACCGGCGGAACATGCCGCTCCTGCCGGTGCATGCGCGGCTGCGCGCCTTCCTGCTCGAGGGCGGTCAGTCCATCATCGACGAGCTCGACCGAGAGTACCGAGCGATCGGCTCGCGGGCCAAGAGCGGTGCGGCGCGATCGCGCGCCGGCCGCGGGGCAAAATCCGCCGCCCTGTCGGCGCAAAGCAAAACCGGGAGGTCTCGTTGACCTCCCGGTGTGTCCGTCAGCCGGCCGCAAGGCGGCCTATTGCTTGTCCTTGCGCAGATCGGCGCCGTCGCGGTTGATGTCGCGACGGTCGCTCTGGATGTCCCGGCGGTTCTTCTGGACGTCGCGCTTGTCGGCCGTGATCTCCCGCTTGTCGCGCGCGATGTCGCGGTTGTCCTTGGCGATGTCCTGCCTCTCGGCGGCCGCCGCCGCACCATTGCCGGTGCGGAGATCTCGCCGAAGCGCGGCTTGGTCGCGAGCGCGATCCCGCCGGTCATGCGCGATGTCCTGCCGATCCTTCTTGATGTCGCGCTTGTCGGCCTTGATGTCGCGCTTGTCGTGCCTGATGTCTCGCTTGTCCTTGTGGATGTCTTGCTTGTCGTGATGGACATCGCCCTGGGCAAAGGCCGTGCCGGCGGCAATGGGTGCCGCGAGCGCCAGCCCGATGGCCAGAATGAGTGCTCTCTTCATAAAATTCTCCGGAATGTGATGGTCGGGGACGCCTATTGCGTGGCCCTCCGCGCAAACAACGTAACAGCGGACTTCCTATTTCTTCGTTACGCACTCGGGGGTGTGGCATTTTTGGGCTACGACGCGGCGCGGCGCGACGAGCCCATCATCTGTGCGCCCGGATCCATGGCCGCGAAAATTCATCGTTTACCCTCGGACGAAGCCAAGCCGCCCGGTCTCGCGCCCGACACGGCTGCCGAGAACGGCGCGGCAGGATCGCCGGGCGCTTGGTTAATCATCTGTCACCGGCCGATGGTTGGGCCGGTTACGTGTCGCAATGCTACAGGTGTTGGATTGTCAACCAATTAGCGCCACATGCCCCGGTTTCGGCGAAAGCGGCTTGCGCGCAGCGCGATGCGCATGCCTCTTAATCGCCAGGCCTCTCGCCACATCGAGATGCCCGCGGGCGGGCACCTGCCGCGTGTAAAAGCGTTCACGTGGTTCGGCGGAACAGGGCGAGCAGGCACCGGCAGCGATGGTGGTCACGAACGAGCGCATAGAGGCGGCGATCCGGCAATTGGAGCGCCTGATCGCGGCGGCCGAGGTCGCGACCGCGCCACGCAGCGAGGCGGCAAGTCGCGAGCTCGTCGCGCTGAAGACGCGCCAGCAGGGGCTGCATCTCCTGATGCTCGCGCGCGTCGTCGAGCGGCGGAAGAAGGTCGTGCGCCTCGAACGCTGGCGCTACGGCTTCGATGCGCCACGCGGCCCGCGCGGCACCTTGCGGGAGGGATGACGCGCGATGCTCCGGCAGGTCATGCGCCTCGTTGGCATGATGCTCTCGCTCGCCTTCGGCAGCAGCGGCATCTTCATGCTGTGGGCGAGCTTCTACGTGCCGAATTGCGGTCTGCTCGCCGTGCTGTTCATCTCGGCCGCGACGGCCATCGCCTTGACCGCGCCATAGCCTCGGCACCCAGAGCGCGAGGGCGAGAGCCAGGATCACGGCGAGGGCCCCGGCGCCGTTCGGTCGCCGGCTCGCGCGGCGGGACGCCAAGGCGCTCGCACAGCTCACTCCCTGGTTAGCTCGGAATGCGCCTCCCCGTATTCTCTGGAAGTTTAGGGCAGCCCGCTTCCTGCCACGCCGCCA
The DNA here is from genome assembly GCA_036383115.1 of Allostellaceae bacterium. GTDB lineage: Bacteria > Pseudomonadota > Alphaproteobacteria > ATCC43930 > CGMCC-115725 > DAHUYF01. The sequence continues at coordinate 318 of DASVOY010000693.1, read as the reverse complement.
TCCGCCTTGGCCCGCGGCGTCGCGCCATTTCGTCGCGCGGCCGGTCAGCGTTCGGCATGAAAATGCTGGTGGATCTTCTGCGCCAGCGCCTTGCTGATGCCGTCGACGCGCTCGAGATCGGCGACGCCGGCGCGGGCGGCGCTGCGGGCCGAGCCGAAATGATCGAGCAGCGCGCGCTTGCGCCGTGCGCCGATGCCGGGGATGTCGTCGAGGGGCGATGCCGTGATCGCCCGCACACGCTTGGCGCGGTGCGCGCCGATGGCGAAGCGGTGCGCCTCGTCGCGCAGCCGCTGCAGGTAATGGAGCACGGGATCCCCG
>DASVOY010000692.1:0-1538 GCA_036383115.1 Allostellaceae bacterium | reverse complement strand
CTCCTGGCGCCGCTGGCCGGCACCGCTGTGGAGCCCGGTGCCGCTCTCCCGATGATGGGTCTCGGCGAGCATGTGGTCGAGGACTATCGCGCCTTGGGCCTGTCGCTGAAGCGACACCCGCTCGCGCTGTTGCGCGGCGAGCTCGACCAGCGCCGCATCCTGCCCAATGCGCATCTTGCTGCGACGCCCGCTTCGACGCGGGTGAGGGTGGCGGGACTGGTGCTGGTGCGCCAGCAGCCGGGCACGGCGAGCGGCGTCATTTTCATGACGCTCGAGGACGAGACGGGCATCGCCAACCTCGTGGTGTGGCGCGCGGTGTCGGAACGCTTCCGCCGCATCGTCATGGGGGCGAGGCTCGTCGAATGCCTGGGCCGCGTACAGCGCGAGGGCGAGGTCATCCACGTCGTCGCCGAGCGCCTCATCGACCTCTCGCCGCTGCTCCAGAAGCTCGGCGATCCCGCCGCGAGCGCGCGCCCGGAGCTGCCGGTGCGAAGCCGCGATTTCCGGTAGGCCCGGCTAGAACCGGAACACGGCCGCCGCCACGGCGCAGGTCCAGCGGCCGCCTTCGGCGCCGGTGGCCGAGGCCGTCAGCGACAGGCTGTCGATGATCAGGCTGCTGGTCTCATAGATTTTCCGGCGCTCGTTCCATGCCGCGTCCGGGTCGAAGTCGATGCCGAGCGTGGAGGCCAGCATGGTGGCGGCGAGGTCCTCGGCGTATTCGCCGCTCTCCTCGCCGGTCATGCCATAGCCGTGATGCTCGGATATGTAGCCATACATCGAGGGATCGCTCGGCCGTGCCAGGCCGATGCTGGCATGGATGCGGCGGCCGGGCTCGTCGGTTTCCGCTCGCGCCATGATGCAGAACGTGATCTCGCCCGGCCGCAAGGTTTCGATCCCCGCCGGCGGGCGGATGAGCTCGCAGCGCGGCGGCAGGATGGACGAGATCGTGACCAGGTTCTGCTGCTCGATGTCCGCGTCCCGCAGGGCGAACTCGAAGGCGGTCAGCCGGTGGCGATGGACGCCGACGCCTCTCGTGAGGAACACCTTGCTTGGCATGGGAAACATGATGGTCGAAGCTCCATTGTCGCGCGGTGGCGCCGTCATGCGGCGGCTACGGGGCAAACGCCCGACGCCGCCGGATCGCTCGGCCGAGGGCGCGAATCACATCTCTCTACGCCGCGGTCGTTGCAGGATGATGGCGGTCGCCACATGTTTGGTGCACGCCACCACCGCCGCCAAGGGAGACGCCATGGCCGCCATACCGACCTATGCTCTGCCCCCGACCTTCCTGGGCACGACGCGCGCGGATGCGGGCGCCGCGATCTGCGTTGCCGGCATTCCGTTCGACCTGGGCACGACCAACCGCAGCGGCGCGCGCTTCGGTCCGCAAGCCATCCGGCAGGCGAGCCGCATGCTGGTCGACGGCGCGCGTCCCGGCCGCTGGCTCGATCCGGCCGAGCTGTCGCTCGCGGATATCGGCAATTTCGCGCTCGCGCTGGGCGACATCCCAGCCAGCCTCGCCGCCATCGAGGATCAGG
>DASVOY010000691.1:0-1551 GCA_036383115.1 Allostellaceae bacterium | reverse complement strand
GGATCTGCAGTACGTCGACCGCCTCGGCGACGATGGCGCATTGCTCGGGCGCGTGCACGTCGGTGAGCACGGCGCAGCCATATGTCTCGCGCACCTCTGCGAGGATCGGCAGGCTGACCTCGAGTCCGATGCCGCGCGCGCTATCGATGGCGGTTCGGTTGGCCTTGTCGAAGGACGTCTTGTAGATGAGTCCGAGGCCGAGCTTCGCCGTCAGCTCCACCAGCGCATGGCTCATTTCCAGCGCATGCGCCCGGCTCTCGAGTGCGCAAGGCCCGGCGATGAGCGCCATCGGCCGGTCATTGCCGAGCGTGAGATTGCCGATATGGACGTGGCGGTGCTGCATCAGTTCAACTCACCAGAATAACGGCGGCAGCGCAATAGCCCCCTCACCCCATCTTTCTCCCGCAAGGGGAGGGGGAGCGCACCGAGCAAGCTGCAAATTCCCTCTCCCCTTGCGGGAGAGGGATGGGGCTCGGCGCGAAGCGACGAGAGGGTGAAGGGTGACGCCGCACACCGCCCTCACACCAGCCGCGACTGATCGAGCGCGGCCTTGATGAAGGATGTGAACAGTGGGTGCGGCTCGAAGGGCTTCGATTTGAGCTCGGGATGATACTGCACGCCGATGAACCAGGGATGACCGGGAATCTCGACGATCTCCGGCAGTTCGCCGTCGGGCGACATGCCGGAGAAGCGCAATCCCGCGTCCTCGAGCTTGCCCTTGTAGTTGATGTTGACCTCGTAGCGGTGGCGATGGCGCTCGCTGATATGCGTCGCGCCGTAGATCTCGCTCACCCGGCTGCCCTTGGCCAGCACCGCCTCGTAGGCGCCGAGCCGCATCGTGCCGCCGAGATCGCCGCCCGCTCGCCGCTTCTCCAGCGTGTTGCCGCGCATCCACTCGGTCATCAATCCCACCACCGGATGCGCGCAGGGGCCGAACTCGGTCGAGGACGCACCTTCGAGCCCGGCCAGGTGCCGCGCCGCCTCGACCACCGCCATCTGCATGCCGAAGCAGATGCCGAAATAGGGCACGTGCCGCTCGCGCGCGAAGCGCGCCGCGGCGATCTTGCCCTCGCTGCCGCGCTCGCCGAAGCCGCCGGGCACGAGAATGCCGTGCACGCCTTCGAGACGATGGACGGTGTCGTCCTGCTCGAAGATCTCCGCATCGAGCCAGTCGAGCTTGACTTTGACGTGGTTGGCGATGCCGCCATGGGTCAGCGCCTCGGCGAGCGACTTGTAGCTGTCGAGGAGATGCGTGTACTTGCCGACGATGGCGATGTTCACTTGGCCCTCGGGCCGCCGCACGCGCGTCACGATGTCGCGCCAGCGCGAGAGGTCCGGGTCCGGCATGCGGATGCCGAAATGCGCGCACACCTCGCGGTCGAAGCCCTCGGCGTGATAGGCGTTGGGCACGTCGTAGATGGTGTCGACGTCGATCGCCGGGATGACGCGGGATTCGCGCACGTTGCAGAAGAGCGCGATCTTCTTGCGCTGTCCCTCCGGGATGGGGCGGTCGCAGCGGCACAGCAGGATATCCGGCTGGATGCCGAGACC
>DASVOY010000690.1:0-1866 GCA_036383115.1 Allostellaceae bacterium | reverse complement strand
GGCGTCGACTTCTTCCTCGCCTATTCGCCGGAGCGCGAGGATCCCGGCAACACCAAATACAGCACGACGAAGATTCCCAAGGTCGTCGGCGGCGACGGCGCCGATGCGCTCACGCTGGTCACCGCGCTCTACGACCAGTTCGTCGCTGGCACCATTCCGGTCTCCTCGCCGGAGACGGCCGAGGCGGTGAAGCTCACCGAGAACATCTTCCGCGCCGTCAATATCGCCCTCGTCAACGAGCTCAAGATGGTCTACGAGGCGATGGGCATCGATGTCTGGGAGGTGATCAAGGCGGCGTCGACCAAGCCCTTCGGCTTCATGCCGTTCTATCCCGGCCCCGGGCTCGGCGGCCATTGCATCCCGATCGATCCGTTCTATCTCACCTGGAAGGCGCGCGAATACGACATCTCGACCCGCTTCATCGAGCTCGCCGGCGAGGTCAACACGCGGATGCCGCATTACGTGATCGAGCGTCTCGCCGGCGCGCTCAACGAGCGCTTCGGCAGGAGCCTCAAGGGCACCCGCGTCCTGCTCCTCGGCCTGGCCTACAAGAAGAACGTCGACGACATCCGCGAGAGCCCCACGCTCAAGATCATCGAGCTGCTCGAGGGCCGCGGCGCCCACGTCGCCTTTCACGATCCCTTCGTGCCGGAGATCCCGCGCTCGCGCGAGCATCCGGAATTCGCCGGGCGGCGTTCGGTGGCGCTGACGGCGGAAGCGCTGCGCGGCTTCGACGCGGCGCTGATCTGCACCGACCATGACGGGGTCGATTACCGCATCGTCGTCGAGCGCTGCCCGCTGGTCGTCGACACGCGGAACGCCTGCGCCCATGCCGGGATCGCCGCGGCGAACGTCGTCAAGGCCTAGGAGATGAAGGCCTCGGAGATGAGAAGGGCGCGCCTCTCGATCGCGGTCGCGGCGGCGCTGCTCCTGGTCGGAGCGGCATGGGCGACGCTCGCGTGGCTGAAGCCCGCCGGCGCCGGCGACCGCTACAGCGTGGTCGAAGGCGATACGCTGGCATGGCGGCCGGAGCATTGCCTGCTGTCGCGCTTCGGCATCGCCTGCGTCAGCCAGCGGCTGCGCCTCTACGGCGTCGATGCATTCGAGGGCACGCAGACCTGCCGCGACGCCAAGGGCGCCGTCTGGCCGTGCGGCGCGGTGGCGACCGAGCGGCTGCGCCAGCTCGTCGCCGGGCCCGACTTCTCCTGTCATGTCGATCCCGAGTTCGTCGACCGCCATGCGCGCGAATTCGCCGCTTGCACCGCCGGCGGGCGCGACGTGGGCGCCCTCCTGGTGAGCGAGGGCCTCGCCTTCGCCTATGGGCGCGGCGCGCAATACCTGACGATCGAGGCGGAGGCGAAGCAGCGCAGGCGCGGCGCCTGGGCCGGCAGCTTCGTGCGGCCGCAATTCTTCCGCCAGGGCGCCGTGGAGTAACTCAGCCGGCGGCGCGCGCGGCCGGGCGGCGCGACCGCCACTCGAGCGCGGCCAGCAGGGCGGCGGCGGCGATCCCGGCAAGCAGGAGCGCGAGCCAGGGCCGCGCCAGCGCGAGCAGCGCCAGCAGCACCAGCAGCACGTCGCCGGCCAGCACCAGCCGCGCCACGGCGCCATGGTCGCCGTCGGCGCCGAGCGCGCGCTGGTAGAAATGCTGGCGATGCGCCTGCCAGAAGCGCTCGCGCCGCAGCATGCGCCGGGCGAGGGTGAGCGTCGCGTCGGCGAGATAATAGAGCGGCAGGATGAGCGCCGGCGCCCACAGCCCGTGGCCGGCAAGGCTCAGCAACACCCAGCCGAGCAGGTATCCGAGCGCCACGCTGCCGACATCGCCGAGAAAGATCTGCGCCGGATGCCAGTTCCAGCACAGGAAGGCAA
>DASVOY010000689.1:0-1650 GCA_036383115.1 Allostellaceae bacterium | reverse complement strand
CGCTGAGCACCAGCTTCGCCATCGCCAGACAGGCCCCTAATTGCGCCGCAGCATGAAGTCGCGCCCCACCAGCCTGAAGCTCACCGCGACGAGCAGGATGGTGGCGACCAGCAGCACGCCGCCCAGCGCCGCCAGATATTCGAAATTGCCCTCGCTGCTCATCTCGAACAGCACCACCGACATGACCTGGGTATTGGGGCCGGTGAGGAAGATCGCCGCGCTCAGCTCGCGCGTCGCCGGGATGAAGACGAGGATCCAGGCGGCGATGATGCTCTTGCGCAGGAGCGGCGCCACGATCCGCGCCAGCGCGGTGAGCCTGCCGCCGCCGACGATGCGCGCCGCGTCCTCCATCTCGGGGTTGAGGCTGCGCATCGCGGCCTCGCAGCTGGTATAGGCGATCGGCAGGAAGCGGGTGGTGAAGGCGAGGATGACCAGTGCCGCCGTGCCGGCGAGCGCCAGCGGCGGCGGGGCATAGGCGGCATAGAAGCCGATCGCCAGCACGATGCCGGGAATGACGAAGGGCGCGACGCTGAGGAAGGCGAGCGCACGCGCCCAGGGCACGAGCCGCCGGCTGACGATGTACGCGACGGCCAGCGCCAACAGGATGGCAAGGCTCGCCGTGGCGGCGGCGTAGACGAAGCTGTGGACGACCGAGCGGCCGGCGGTGTTGTGGACGAAGAGCACGTACTCGAAATTGCCCAGCGTCAGGTTCGCCAGCGACAGGCCGCGGCCCCAGGCGCGGCTGAACGCGGCCTGCACCAGCACCGCGAAGGGCAGCAGCACCGATATCCCGCCGACGAGGAGCGTATAGCCGAGCGGCACCCAGCGCCAGCCGCCCAGGCGGACGAGACGCCGCTCGCCGCCCTTGCCGGTGAGCGACACATAGCCCTTGCGGCCGAGGCTCTTGCGCTGAAGCCAGAACAGCGCCGCGGTGATGCCGAGCAGCGGCATCGCATAGGCGGCCGCCACTTCCGCCTGGATCGGGAATTCGAAGAACTGCCAGAGCTGCGTCGTCACCAGGTTGATATGCGCGGGTACGCCGATGATCGCCGGCGTGCCGAACAGCGCGATCGCCTCGAGGAAGGTGATGATGAGGCCGCCGAGGATCGCCGGCCAGACCAGGGGCAGCGTCACCTTGAGCGTCGTGCGCCAGCCGCCGGCGCCGAGGATGTGCGCGGCATCCTCCATCTCCGAGGACACCAGTTCGAGGGCGGCGCTGGTGAACACGAAGATGTAGGGATAGGAGTAGGCGGCGATGGCGAGGATCAGCCCGGGGAAGGTGAAGATGTTGACGATGCCCGCCTTGGCGCCGGTCGCCGCCATCCACAGCTTGTTGAGCCAGCCGGCATTGGGCCCGGCCAAGAGGATCCAGCCGATGGCGCCGAGATAGGGCGGAGTCACGAAGGCGCCGAGCACGAGCAGGCGCACGAGGTTCTTGCCCGGCATGTCCGTGCGCGCCACCGCCCAGGCCATCGGCACGGCGAAGATGGCGGCGAGCGCGGCGACGCCGGCGCCGAGCAGCAGCGAATTCCACAACGCCTGGAGCTGCAGCCGGTCGCTGAACGCGGCGGCGTAGTTGGCGAGGGTGTAGCCGACCCCGTCCGGCACCTCGAAGCTCTGCCGCACCAGGACGAAAAGCGGCGCCAGGAC
>DASVOY010000688.1:0-5873 GCA_036383115.1 Allostellaceae bacterium | reverse complement strand
GAAAAGACCGGCCGTTCCGATCCCGACGATACGATCGAAAAAGCCAGACACGCCGATGCCGTGCTGTTCGGCGCGGTGGGCGGCCCGAAATGGGATTCGCTGCCCTTTGCCTTGAAGCCCGAGCGCGGCCTCTTGCGCCTGCGCAAGGAGATGGACCTCTTCGCCAATCTCCGGCCGGCGCTGGTGTTCGAGCCGCTGATCGGCGCCTCGACCTTGCGGCCGGAGATCATCCGCGACCTCGATCTCATGATCGTGCGCGAGCTGACCGGCGGCGTCTATTTCGGCGAGCCGCGCGGCATCGAGACCTTGAGCGACGGCACGCGGCGCGGCATCAACACGCAAGTCTACACCACGCCCGAGATCATCCGCGTCGGCCGCGTCGGCTTCGAGCTGGCACGGAAGCGCCGCGGCAAGGTGACCTCGGTCGAGAAGGCCAACGTCATGGAATCGGGCCAGCTCTGGCGCGAGGAGATGCAGAAGCTGCACGATGCCGAATACAAGGACGTCGAGCTCTCGCACATGTACGCCGACAATTGCGCCATGCAGCTCGTGCGCAATCCCAAGCAGTTCGACGTCATCGTCACCGACAACCTCTTCGGCGATCTTCTCTCCGATTGCGCGGCGATGCTCACGGGCTCGCTCGGCATGCTGCCCTCGGCGTCGCTGGGCGCGGCGGATGGGAGCGGCCGGCGCAAGGCGCTCTACGAGCCCGTCCATGGCAGCGCCCCGGACATCGCCGGCAAGGATGCGGCGAACCCGCTCGCCTGCGTGCTCTCCTTCGCCATGATGCTGCGCTATTCCTTCGACATGAAGGAGGAGGCGGATCTGGTCGAGCGCGCCGTGCAGAACGCGCTCAAGAGCGGCGTGCGCACCACCGACATCCTGCAGCCCAACACCGCGCGCGTCTCGACGACGGTGATGGGCGACACCGTGCTGCGCGAGCTCGACAAGCTGGCGTAGCGCGCAAGCGCTATCGCGGGCGGGCGCCAGCGGGTGCTCTTGCAACCGCGAGAGCCCGCACCGGGCAGAAAAAGGCGTGGATGCCCGCACAAGGCCGGGCATGACGGCTTGAGGATTGGTACTACGCCTTCCCGCTTCGCGCGAAACCCGGCGCGACCTCTGCCATGAACCGCGCCATCTCGTCCTTCACCTGGGCGTGCGGCTTGAGGCCGACGTTGAAGTAGAGGATGACCTCGTTGAAGCCGGCGGCCTCGACCTTCTTCAGCGTCGCGGCGATGCGCTGCGCCGATCCCAGCAGCACGGAGTTCTCGGTGAGATCCTCGGGCCGCACCTTCTGCAGCCGGTCGACCATGTCGATGAAATAGCGGTAGCTCGGCGGCGCCGTCTTGGGATCGCCGGGGAAGGCCGGGATGACGCATTCGCGGTAGTAGCGGATCTGCCGCTCGCGCGCCGCCTTCTCCTGCGCGGCCGTGTCGGCGAAATGGATGAAGTAGCTGCAGACGAGGCGGCCCGGCGTGGTGCCGTGCGCGGCGCAGGTCTCGCGGTAGAGCTTCGCCACCTCGGCGAGGCCGCCATAGGTGAGCGCCGCGGCGAAGGGGGCCACGACCAGGCCGCAGCCGAGCCGCGCGGCGAGCTCGATCGACGGCTTCGAGAAGGACGCGACATAGGCCGGCAGCGGCTGCTGCAGCGGCTTCGGCGTGATCCCGACATTGTCGAAGCTGTAATGCTTGCCCCGGTGCGAGATCCGTCCCTCGGCGCTCCACAGGCGCCGCACCACCTCCATGCCCTCGGCGAAGATCGACTGGTTGTCCTCGAAGGAGACGTGGAAGGGCTGGTACTCGCGCCGGTCGTAGCCGCGCCCGGCGGCGAAATCGACGCGGCCGCCGCTCAGCAGGTCGAGCGTCGCCCATTGCTCGGCGACGCGGATCGGATTGTGCAGCGGCAGCACCGTCACCGCCGGCGCCAGGCGGATGCGCTTGGTGCGCGCCGCGACATAGGCGAGCACGAGATCGGGGCAGGACAGCACGCCGAGCGTGCTGAAATGATGCTCGCCGATCCAGGCGGAATGCATGCCGAGCTCATCGGCATAGATCGCCTCGTCGGTGATGTCGGCAACGAACTGGTTGGGCGCGCGCGTGTTGTTGTCGTAGTGATTGTCGCTCAAGGTGAAGTAGCCGAAATCCATCGCGCACCTCCTACTCGGCCGCGGCGCGGCGCGCCGGCGCCCAGCTGCGCGCGGCGAACCGCGCGATGTCCGCCTCGGGCCGGATGAGCAGCAGCGCGATGAATCCGCCCGCGGCGACGATGCCTCCCATCAACATGAAGGCATGCACGTAGCCGTCATGGAGCGTCGGGCCGGCGGCGATGATGTAGCCGGTGAGCGCGGGCGCGATGAGCCCGGCGGTGGAATGGATCGCGGTGGTGAGGCCGAGTATGCCGCCGCGCTGCCGCACCGGCGTGATCTCGGCCATGATCGGCGGACCCAGCGTGTAGATCAGCCCGCCGATCGAGTTGGCGACGACGAAGAGCGCGATCTGCAAGGGTCCGGGATGGAGGGGCACGGCGATCATGGTGATGATGCCGGCGCTCATCGGGAACAGCGCCGCCGGTACGCCGCGCGCGAGCCGGCTCGAGGCGCCGCGCGCTACCCAGCGCTGCGACAGCCAGGCCACGATGGGTGCGACCGTGGCCGTGGCCAGCCAGGTGAGGGTCACCAGCCATTTCGTCGCCTCCACGCTGTAGCCCAGCCCCTGCTGCATGAAGGGCGGAACCCAGGCGACGAGCAGCGCCAGTCCCCAATTGACGGCGAAGCCGGCGATGAAGACGCCGAGCGCGGTGCGGCAGGTGAGGAGCTGGAGATAGGGAACGCGGTCCTCGTCCGCGTCGCCGCTCGCCACGACGGGTTCCGCGATCGTGCCTTCCTCGCCCAGCAGCAGCCACGCCGCCACCCAGACGAGGCCGACGACGCCGAGGAGGCCGAAGGCGGCATGCCAGCTATAGGCATAGATGACGTAGACCAGGATGGGTGCCGAGATGGTGACGCCGATGCCCGCGCCGATGGAGATGATGGCGGTGGGGAGCGTGCGCCGGTGGTTGGGAAACCACTTGTAGGCCGCGTGCAGCGCCACCGGATAGGCCGGGCCTTCGCCGGCGCCGAGAACGACGCGGCTGGCGATCAGCACGCCGAGCGACACGGCGCCGAGCATGGGGAACTGCGTGAGCGCCCAGATGAGCGCCATCACCGCGAGCGCCCATTTCGCCGGCACGCGGTTGACGAGGAAGCCGACCAGCACGCAGGCGATCGAGAAGAAATAGAAGAAGCTGCTCCCGACCATGCCCCACTGGATCGGCGACAGCTGCATCTCCTGCATCATCGGCACGGCGGCAAGGCCGATGACCACCTTGTCGGCGAAATTGATGAACATGAAGAAGAACAGAAGCCCGGTGATCACCCAGGGCCGCCAGCGCGGTTGCCGTGCGTCCATGCGCCTCCCCTTGCGGCCGCCTGCTTGGGCCGCTTGGGTCAGATCATAGGACGGCGACGGGCGAAAGCGATAGCGTCGAGACCTCGCCGCCGTCCTTCACGGCGGGCGGATATGGCTGCGATCATGCTGACCGCATACAAGAACCGACGGCGCAGCGCCGCAATTTCGGCTATGCTCCCTTGCCGGCCAGCCCGATACTGGCGGCCCAAGGCCTTGAAGGGGAGGAGGCGAGATGAGGACCCACGTTAAACTGGTGGTCGCGATGCTGTGCGGCGTCGGGCTCGGCATCGCCGGGACGCAGGCGCTCCAGGCGCAGCAGGAGGTCAAGCGGAACGTGCTGCAGCACGCGGACCTGACGGGCTCGACGACGACCGAGGTCTACATGACGCTGATCGAGGCCCCGGCCGGATCGGGCTTCGCTCCGCACATCCATCACGGCGACGAGTTCACCTATGTGATGGAAGGCGCGCTCGACCTCGACGTGGCCGGTCAGGGCACCAAGTCGGTCAAGGCCGGCGACACCATCCATGTCAATCGCGAGACGGTGCATGGCGGCAAGGTCGTCAGCGCGACGCCGGCCAAGCTTCTCGCCGTCCATATCGTCGACAAGGGCAAGCCGCTGGCCGACCCGGTCAAGTAACGCCGCGACACGACGGCGGCCGGGCGCCGGCCGCCGCCACGGTCATGCCTGGAGGACTTATGCGCGATGTTCTGAAACGGCGCGAGTTCCTGCGCGGCGCCGGGCTCGTCTTGGGCTCGGCCGCGACCTCGGCGATGTTGCCGTCGCATGCCTTCGCCGCGGCCGGCGCCACCATCAACCCGCCGATCGTCGACAAGCTTGCGGTGCGGGTCGTCCTCGATACCACGCACGATATCTTCATCAGCGGCGACCCGCATCCCATGGTCGCCATCGAGCGCACGCGCCAGATCATCAGCCCCAAGCGCATCACGCTCGGCGGCGAATGGGGGTTGTCGCTGCATCTCGCGTCGCTGAAGGGAGGCGAGACGCGCCGTTATCTCCTCGATTTCGGCTTCACGCCGGAGGTCTTGACGCGCAACATCGAGCTCCTGGGTGTCGACCCCGCCGAGCTCGACGGGCTCATCCTCAGCCACGGGCATCTCGACCATTACGGCGGGCTCGTCGGCTTCCTCGCCAAGTACCGCGAGCGCATGCGGCCGGAGCTGAAGCTCTTCGCCGGCGGCGAGACCAATTTCTGCTACAGCTGGATCAAGCCGCCGGGCAAGGACCAGCCGGTGGTGTTCGGCCTGCTCGACCGGCGCGACATCGACAAGGCGAAGGTGGACACCGTGCTGTGCGAGACGCCGCACATCGCCGGCGACGCCTTCACCAGCGGGCATATCGAGCGGACGTCGTTCGAGCGCGTGCTGCCCAACACGCTGGTCGAGGCCGGCACGCATGACGGCGCCGGCTGCGCCGCCGACCATTTCACCGCGGCCGAGCGCGACGGGCATATCGTTGCCGACCAGCACCGGGACGAGCACGCCACTTGCTACGTCGTCAAGAATCGCGGCCTTGTCGTGATCACCTCCTGCGGCCATGCCGGGTTCGTCAACACGGTAAAGACAGCGATGCAGGTCTCGGGCGTCAACAAGCTCCACGCGCTCATCGGCGGCGTCCATCTGGCGCCGGCGCCCAGGGATTACATCGCGCAGGCCGTCGCCGAGCTCAAGACGCTCGATCCGGACGTGGTCATCCCGATGCATTGCAGCGGCGCCAACTTCATCGAAGCGATGCGCCAGCAGATGCCGGAAAAGCTCGTGCTGTCGACCGTCGGCAGCCGTTTCACCCTCGGCGCATAGACGGGGATGCCGCCAAGCCTGGAGGGTGATCGCCACCGTTCGCTGGCGCGGCAACGAAGACCTGAACAGGGAGTTGAAGCACCATGTCCATCAGCGTGAACGCGGGCGCGCGGCTCGACCGGCTGCCGATCTCGTCCTTCCATTATCGCGTCTTCTGGCTGATCGGCGCCGGCATGTTCTTCGACGGCTACGACCTCTACGTCGCCGGCCCGGTGCTGGGCGCCACGGTGAAGAGCGGCTTCTCGACCCTGGCCAATAACGCGCAATTCCTGTCGCTGACGTTTGTCGGGATGACCATCGGATCGGTAATGGCGGGCTGGCTCGGCGACCGCTTCGGCAGGCGCTTCACCTACCAGTTCAACCTCATGGTCTTCGGCCTCGCCTCGCTGGCAGCCGCCTTCGCCCCCAACATCGAGACGCTCAACGCGCTGCGCTTCGTCATGGGGCTCGGGCTCGGCGCCGAGATCGTGGTCGGCTATTCGACCATGACCGAGTTCGTGCCGCCGCAGACGCGCGGGCGCTGGCTGTCGATGATGGCCTTCATCGTGGTTGCGGGATTCCCGGTCACCGCCCTGCTCGGCTATCTGATCATTCCGAACTTCGGCT
>DASVOY010000687.1:0-3414 GCA_036383115.1 Allostellaceae bacterium | reverse complement strand
ACCGGCACAATTATCATCTCTTCCAGCCGCTGCTCTACCAGGTGGCGACGGCGGAGTTGTCACCGGCGGACATCGCCGCGCCGATCCGCCATGTGCTGCGCCGGCAGAAGAACACGACGATGCTGCTCGACGAGGTCGTCGGCGTCGACGTCGCGGGCAGGCGCGTGCTGGCGCGCGACGGCTCGCAGGTCCGCTACGACTACCTCGTCCTCGCCACCGGCGCGGTCTACAATTATTTCGGCCATGGCAATTGGCCGGAGGTTGCGCCGAGCCTCAAGAGCATTGACGACGCCACGGCGATCCGCCGCCGCGTGCTGCTCGCCTTCGAGAAGGCCGAGACGATGGAGGACGAGGTGGTGCGTCGCCGCCTTCTCACCTTCGTGCTGGTCGGGGGCGGGCCCACCGGCGTCGAGATGGCGGGGGCCCTGGCCGAGCTGGCGCGCTCGGTCTTGGCCGAGGATTTCCGCCGCATCAACCCGCGGTCGGCACGCATCCTGCTGATCGAGGCCGGGCCGCGCCTGCTCGTCGGTTTCACCGAGAAGCTCGCACGCTTCGCGCAGCGCTCGCTCGAGCGCATGGGGGTCGAGGTGATGCTCGACACGCCGATCAGGGCGGTCGATGCCGATGGCGTGATCGCCGGCGACCAGCGCATCGAGGCGGCGACGGTGATCTGGTGCGCCGGCGTCCTTGCGACACCGGTCGCGGGCTGGTTGGGCGTCGCGCCGGCCCAGGGCCGCCGCGTTGCGGTCGAGCCCGACCTCTCGGTGCCGGGCCATCCCGATATCTTCGTCATCGGCGACGCCGCCTTCGGCACCGACGACAAGGGACAGGCGCTGCCCGGCGTGGCGGCGGTGGCGAAGCAGCAGGGCCGCTATGTCGCCGAGCTCATCCGCCGCCGCGTGGCCGGCGAGACGCCGCCCGCGCCTTTCCGCTATCGCGACCAGGGCGCTCTGGCCACCATCGGCAGCGGCTCGGCGGTGGCAGACCTGCCGCATGTGAAGGTCACCGGCTGGGTCGCCTGGGTGCTGTGGGGCGTGGTCCACATCTATTTCCTCATCGGTTTCCGCAACCGCACGGCGGTGTTCCTGAACTGGGTATGGGCCTGGCTCACCTCGAGCCGCGGCGCCCGCCTCATCACCGGCGACACGCGCTGAGCGGCGGAACCTTGCCGGGAAGGGGCCGTTTAGGGGTCGACTTTCGTCGCGTTGTTCGCGGGAGAACTTGCCATGCTCGACGCCGCCGCGCGCCCAGATACGCGCAACATCAGCGACGCGGAGCGAATCGCCTCCGGCCTCGGCGGCGCAGCGCTCTTGGCCTACGGGCTGACCCGCCCGTCATTCGCCGGCACGTTGCTTGCCGTCGGCGGCGCGCTGTTGCTCGAGCGCAGCGTCACCGGCCATTGCAGCCTTTACCAGGCGCTCGGCGTCGACACGCGGAACGAAGCGCCGACGCGTCCGCGCGAAACGCGCGGCTACGGCAAACGCGGCCAGCATTCGGTCAGGGACGAGATCGAGCGCGCCTCGGAGGACAGCTTCCCGGCAAGCGACCCGCCGTCGTGGACGCCCCACTCCTCGATCGGCAGCCCTGCCAGCGCGTCATAAGCAGACGGCCATCACGAATTCGACGGCCGCCTGAAAGCCAGCGCAGCGAGCGCGTCAAAAATCCGTGCAGCGGCCGTTGTGCTCCCAGTCGCCATAGCGCGTCGGCTCGGGGCCCTTGGGACCGCCGATCTCGCGTGGCCGGGCCGTTGTGTCCAGGGGCTTGCCGACAGCGGAAGAAGCGGCTTTGTCACTCGCCGGCGCGGGCGCGGGCTTGGATTCGCGATCGGGCATGTTTTCCATATGCGCCCGCCGGCGGCGCTTGCCAAGGCTTGATAATCGGCCTGGCACGTGCCAGCTATGCGGTGACGGAACGTGCCATGATCAACCTGCTTCGCACCGGCATCCTGCTCGCGGCGCTTACCGCACTGTTCATGGCGGTCGGCTACCTCATCGGCGGCACCAGCGGCATGCTGATCGCGCTCGTCATCGCGGCGGCGATGAACCTGGTCGCCTATTGGAATTCCGACCGCATGGTGCTGTCGATGTACGGGGCGCGGCCGATCACGCGCGCCGACGCGCCGCGACTCTATGATGTGGTCGCCGATCTCGCCAGCCGCGCCGGCATCCCCATGCCGCAGCTCTATCTCATCGAGGGCGCGCAGCCGAACGCGTTTGCCACCGGGCGCGACCCGCAGCACGCGGCCGTGGCCGTCACCGCCGGGCTGCTGCAAGCGCTCGACGAGCGTGAAGTGACCGGCGTCATCGCGCATGAGCTGTCGCATGTCATCCATCGTGACACACTCATCATGACCGTCACCGCGACCATCGCCGGCGCCATCGGCATGCTGGCCAATTTCGCCTTCTTCCTCGGGCCGCGCGGCGACGACCGCAATTCCGGTCTCGGCGCCGCAGGCGGCGTGCTTGTGGCCATCCTGGCGCCCATCATGGCGATGCTGGTGCAGATGGCAATCTCGCGTACGCGCGAGTTCGAGGCCGATCGCAGCGGCGCCGCATTGAGCGGCCATCCCTTGTGGCTCGCCTCGGCATTGCGCAAGATCGAAGCGATCGCGCGCGGCACGGCGGTGCCGGCGGCCGAGCGCAATCCGGCGACGGCGCATCTCTTCATTGTCAACCCGCTGCACGGCGCCAGTCTCCAGAGCCTCTTCGCGACACATCCCTCGACTGAGGAGCGGGTGCGGCGGCTCGAGGCGATGGCGGCAGGACCGGGCACCACGCCGGGTGGTCCCTGGGGTGGCGGGCCATGGGATTCGGCACCGCGCGGCCCATGGGGAGCGCGCGGGAGCTGAAAGAACCGGCGGCGGAACAATTGTCGCAGTCGGGCGTTTGCCGACACCAACCGGAACCTTGGGGCATGTATCCTTTGGCAGTACATTCTGCAACCACCCAGACCGCTCCACCGACGGCACGCAGCGTGGCGATCGATCTGATCGGTGCCGTGCTTCGCCGCAAGCGGCCTCTCGACGACGCCATCGAGGATAACGGCGAGATGGCGGGGCTACCGGCGCGCGACCGCGCCTTTGCCCGCCTCCTGGTTGCCACGGTGCTGCGCCGGCTCGGCCAGATCGACGCGCTCATCGCCCATTGCCTCAACACGCCGCTGCCGCCGCGCGCCGCGATGGTGCATGACATGTTGCGGCTCGGCATCGCCCAGCTGCTCTTCCTGCGCACGCCGCCGCATGCCGCCGTCGCGACCACCGTGGACCTCGCCGATCTGCGCGGCTTCATCTCGCACAAGGGGCTGGTGAACGCCGTGCTGCGCCGCTTGAGCCAGGAGGGTCCGGGGCTCGTCGCGCAGCAGGATGCGGCCCGGCTGGACACCCCCGACTGGCTATGGCGCGGCTGGAGTCAGGCC
>DASVOY010000686.1:0-1737 GCA_036383115.1 Allostellaceae bacterium | reverse complement strand
TTCCCGCCCATGCACCGGCTGACGGCGCGCGGCGGCGTCGGCCTTGCCTGCGATGAACGAGGGATTGCCTTGGGACCGGTGCCTCTGGTCGAGGCCTTGTCCGCGGGGAGCCGGCGGGTCTTCCGCCCGCGCCCGGCCGAGGAGGTCGCCCGCACCTTGGCATTGGCTTACGGCCCCTTCGCGCCCCGGGACCTCACCCGCTGTCTCTCCGGCCTCGATGTCGCCGCCCGGGCGCTCGAGGCGGGCGACCTGGTGAAGGCCGGCGTCGCCGACGTGCTGCCCAAGCTGCCGGTCGCTCGCTCACAAAAAGCTGTAGGGGTCCACGTCCACCTGCACGCGCACGCTCGTCGGCACCTTGACCTTGGCGAGCCATTCGCGCAGCACCGCCTGGATGTTGACGTTGCGCTTCGTCTTCATGAGGAAGCGTCGGCGGTGGCGGCCGCGCAGCACGGCGCGCGGCGCGGGCGCCGGACCCAGCACCTCGACTCCGGGCATGTGCGGCTGGGCGCGGGCATAGGCGCGCGCGGCGAGATCGGCGCTCTCGTCGTCGGGGCCGGCGATGACGAGCGCAGCAAGCCGGCCGAAAGGCGGCCAGTCATGCTCGCGGCGCGCCTCGGCCTCCATCGCCAGGAAGCGGTCGCGGTCGTCGGAGACGAGCGCGCGCATGACCGGATGCTCGGGCATGTAGGTCTGAAGATGGACGATGCCCGGCCGCGCGGCGCGCCCGGCGCGGCCGGCGACCTGGTGGAGGAGCTGGAAGGTACGCTCGGCCGCCCGCAGATCGCCGCCGCTCAACCCCAGATCGGCATCGACCACGCCGACCAGCGTCAGCAGTGGAAAGTGATGCCCCTTCGCCATGACCTGCGTGCCGATGAGCACGTCGATCTCATGCTTCTCGACGCGCTCGACCAGCTCGGCCGCGGCGCGCGGGCCGATCAGCGTGTCACTCGCCATCACGGCGATCCGCGCTTGCGGAAAGCGCGCCGCCATCTCCTCGGCGACACGCTCGACACCCGGGCCGCAGGCGGCGAAGCTGCCGGCATCGCCGCAGCTCGGACACAGCGGCGGCAGCGGCTCGCCATGGCCGCAATGATGGCACTGGAGCCGTCCGTGGAAGCGGTGCTCGACCAGCCACGCTGTGCAGTTCGGGCATTGCAGGCGGAAGCCGCAGCTCCGGCACAGCGTCAGCGGCGCATAGCCGCGCCGATTCAGGAACAGCATGGCCTGCTCGCCCGCGGCGAGCGTCTCGGCGAGGGCCGCGACCAGCGGCGGCGACAGGAAGCGCTGCCGCTCCGGCCGGGCGCGGCGCATGTCGACGACGCGGATCTCCGGCAGCTGCGCCGAGCCGTGCCGCGCCGGCAGATGCAGCCGCTGGTAGCGGTGCTGCTCGACATTGATCGTGGTCTCGAGCGAGGGTGTCGCCGACACCAGCACGATCGGCAGCTTGGCGAGCGAGGCGCGCACCACCGCCATGTCGCGCGCGTGATAGATGACGCCGTCCTCCTGCTTGAACGACGCGTCGTGTTCCTCGTCGACGCCGATGAGGCCGAGATCGCGGAACGGGAGGAACAGCGCCGAGCGGGCGCCGACCACGACGGGCGTGACGCCTTCGGCCACCGCGCGCCAGGTGGCGCGGCGCTCGGTGTGACTGAGATCGGAATGCCATTGCGCCGGCGGCGCGCCGAAGCGCTCGGCGAAGCGCGCGAGCCATTGCGTGCTCAGCGCAATCTCGGGCAG
>DASVOY010000685.1:0-7662 GCA_036383115.1 Allostellaceae bacterium | reverse complement strand
CCGCCCGGCAGCGCGACGAAGCCGTCGGCGAGCTCGAACATGCGCTGCTTGCGCTCATGCATGCTGCCGACGACGATCATTTCGCTGATCCCGGTATGGCCGGCCTCGCGATCATGCAGGTGTCCCGGGATGATGCCGATGACGCGGCCGCCCGCGGCGAGCGCTGCATCGGCGACGCGGCCCATGAGCCCGACGCGCCCGCCGCCATAGACCAGTTCGATCCCCGCCTGGGCGACCATCGTTCCAAGCCGCGTCGCCGCCGCAGCGTAGATCTGGTCGATGCCGCTCAAGGAACCGCAATATACGCACAGGCGCTTAGCCGTCGCCATTCCGTGCCTCGCAGTTGCCGACTCGCTGCCGCTTCGCGTTAGCACTGCGGCGCGCTAGAATGCCCTTTGCGGGGTAGCCGGCCAAGGGCTGCCGCTGGTCTTTTCTGCCGCAGCCGTGACGCGGCGCGTTTAAGTCTTGAAAGGTTGCATGAAGCGGGACTGGCTCATCGGACTGGCCGCAGCCGCCATCATCGTGGTGGCGGGGCTGACCGCATGGGAGTGGCGCGGGCCGACGGCCGGCCCGCCGACGGCGCAACCCGGTGCCGGCGCACCGCCACCCGTCGTGGCGCCTGCTCCCGCCGCCGTGGCGCCCAGCTTCGACGTGGTGCGCGTCAACCCCCAAGGCGAGGCCGTGATTGCCGGCCGTGGCGCGCCCGGCGCCGAGGTCACGATCCTCGACGGCGATCGCGAGGTCGGCCGCGTCACCGCCGATCGCAACGGGGAGTGGGTGCTGGTGCCGAAGGAGCCGCTGCCGCCGGGCAACCATCAGCTCACCCTGTCCCAGCGCTCGCCGGGCGACGGAACGGTCAGCAAGTCCGACGGCGTCGTCGCCATGGTCGTGCCGGAGCGCGCGCAGCCGGGCGCGGGCGGGCAATCCTCGGGCCCGGTCGCGGTGCTGCTGCCGCGCGACGGCAACGGCGCGGCCCGCGCGCTGCAGCTGCCGGCCGATTCCGGCCCCCGCAAATTCGGGCTCGACATCATCGAGTACGACGCCTCCGGCAAGGTGCAGATGCTCGGCCGTGCCGCGCCCGATGCCCGCGTTCAAATCTATCTCGACGACCGGCTGGTGGGCAAAGGCACGGCGGATGCGAGCGGCTCCTGGTCGGTGACGCTCGACGGGAGCGTGCCGCTCGGCCATTACCGCTTGCGCGTGGAGGCGCTCGACCCGCAGGGCAAGTCGACCGAGCGGCTTGCCCTGACCTTCGACCGCGTGGCGCCGCCGCCCGGCTTCACCGCCGTCGACGTGCAGCCCGGCAACAGCCTCTGGCGGATCGCCCAGCGCTCCTTCGGCGAGGGGCTGCGCTACACCGAGATATATCGGGCGAACCAGGCGAAGATCAGCGATCCCAATCTCATCTATCCCGGCCAGGTCTTCGCGGTGCCGGCCGGCCGCTGAGCTGAGGCTAGGCCTCGTTGGCGACCCTGACGATGAGATCGACATAGGGACGGCAGTGCACCAGGAGCGTGGCCGCGCCGGCGATCACCGCCACTGGCGTCAGCGGCATGCCCAGCTCGATCTCGCCGGACACCCTCATGCGCTGATCCTGGTTGACTTCCCATTGCATCGTGGTGCCGGACTGCGCTGCCTGCAGGACCTTAAGCAGCCGCCGCCGCCGCCGCGGGTTCTCGATGGAGAAGGGCAGGGAGCCGAGGTCGCCGGCGAGCGTCAGGAACGGCCGACCCTCCCGTCGCTCGGCGCGGGCCAGGAACGGCACGTCCTGGAAGCCGAAGCAAAAGGTCAGCACCCCCGCCGGCCGTGGCGCCTTGCCGCCCAGCAGGCCGATGCGGTCGATCTCGAAAGGCGGAGCGAAGCGCACCAGCGAGGCGAGGGCACCCTCGATGCCGCTGGAATCGGGCGCGGAACGGCGGAACAGCATCGCCGGACTCTGGTGGAGAGCCCTTAATCTTTCGTAAAACCGTTATACAACAAAGACTTATGCCGTCGGCAGGCGGTTCAGGGTGGTGCAGGTAGAATTGCCAAAGAAGGCAGGCGGCGACGGCGCGCCGGCGGTGTCAAGGCTCGGAGAGGGCGCGGAGCGCCGCGCGGGGGACGGCCGACCCTTGAGCCACTGCACCGCAAGCTGCAGCTCAAGATCGTCGGCCGGCCACACATCGGGGTGGCCCCACGCGAAGAGCAGATAGATCTCGGCGCTCCAGCGGCCAATGCCCTTGAGCTTGACGAACTCCGTCATGACCCGCTCGTTGTCGCGACGGGAGAGTGCCGGCGGGTCGAAGGCGCCATCGCGAATCGCGGCAGCGTCTCGTCGTCGAGCCAGAGATACCGCTCGGGCGTGACCCAGCGGCACTCTCGCCTGAGCTTGGCATACATCGCCCGCGCCGCCTCGACTGAAGACCTACTGCTCGAGAATACTGCTCGAGAATGATGTGAAGGAGCGTGCGAAGCTCGCCTTGCGCCGCGCGAAACGTGGTATGCCGGCGGCAACGCTGATGCGGGCAAGGTTGGGATCGTGCCGGATCAGCTCCGCGATCCCGTCCTCGAGGCCCTGCGGCACTACCGGCGCAACGAAGGTCATCGCGCCCACGAGTGCGGTCGCGCGGTGCCGGTCGAGCGTCGGCACAATCTTCAGCGCCCCGCGTTGGACGCATAAACAACGCCGGCGTAGCGTGCGGTCGCACTCGAAGCTGGCATCATCGCATCGCGCGAATTTGCCCGCAGCGGTCAACCGAATACGCGCTATGGGAGCGCGAAAGTGTCGCGGGAGCTCGCGCGGATCACCGGCCGGTGAGCCGCAATGGCGGACGCTCCTGATCATCGATCACAGCGCGTTGCTTTGGCCGTTCAATTAGCAGCCAAAGGGAACGGTTTGGAATAACTAGGGTTTGCTGCTGTTAGTAACTCGGGTCAATAGCCCTTGGGTTGATCGGGGGACTCGAGGTTGACCATGACAATTGCCTATCGGGTGATCGCATGTCGAAGCCGAAGCGAGGAAAATCGACGGCCACGATAGACCGGCATGTCGGTGCGCGGATTCGCGAGCGGCGGATCATGTTGGGGTTGACGCAGCAGCAGCTCGCCGAGCTGATCGGGGTGACGTATCAGCAGGCGCATAAATACGAGCGCGGCGTGAACCGCGTCTCGGCCGGCCGGCTGTTTCAGATCGCCAAGGTCTTGAGCGTGCCGATGAGTTATTTCTACGAGGGTGTCGGCGAGGAGGAGCCGCGACCGATCACCACGCGCGAACGCATGGTGCTGGAGATCGCGCGCAACTTCACCGGCATCACCAATGAGCGCCACCAGGAGGCGCTCAGTCAGCTGGCGCGCGCATTGGCGAATGGCGGCTGACGGCCGTCGCCGCGGAGACTGACGCAGCAGCGCGCCCGCGGGGCAAGCCGCGCGCACACCATTCCTGAAGCGATATCAGAGGACCCGCCCGGCAAAGATCTGGCGGCCCTCGCGATCTTCTATCTCGACCACCCAGAGATCGGGATCCCGTGTGAGCTGGCGCTGGATGTAAGCATCGGCAGTGGGCTCGTCGACCGGCGCCTCGCCGGTGGCGCGCAGCCAAGCGAGATCGCCTGATCCGGTGCGCGTCTGCGCCAGCACGATGAAGCCGCGCTCGAGCTGATTGAGCTTGATGAGGATGGTCCCGGCATCCTCGTCGCCGCGCCGCGCGACGACGATCGGGATCGCATGCACGGCGCAGAGCCGGACCGCCGCCAGCACCTGCAGCTTGGTCTTGAGTCGCGGCTCCATCAGCCGGCCGCGCCGAACGCTCGGACAAAGCCGACCATCCTGCCTCCCGCCACCCCGATACTGCGTCAGGTATGGCGGATCGCGCTGCCGGCATCAACGCCGCGCTAGACCAGCTCGCGCACAGTATCCGAGGCGATCGTGAGCGCGATCTTGCCGCGGTTCGGCGTGCCGCGCGCCAGCGACTCCGCGAGATGCAGCGCCTGCTCGGCCTTGATCTTCGGCGGCATGGGCGGTTCGTTCTGGTCGACGATGGCCTCGATCACCACCGGCCCCGGCGCGTTGAGCGCCTGGTCGAGCACCCGGCCGCATTCCTCCGGCCGCTCGATGACGAAGCCCTGGGCGCCGCAGGCGCGGGCGAAGGCGGCGAAGTCGATCGGCTGCAGGTCGCAGCCGTATTCGGGATTGCCGAGGAACACCATCTGCTCCCACTTGATCTGGCCCAGCGAGTTGTTCTTGATAACAACGACCTTGATCGGCAGCTTGTATTTGACCGCCGTTGCCATCTCGCCCATGAGCATTGTGAAGCCGCCATCGCCGACGAAGGCGACGACCTGCCGGTCGGGATAGGCGACCTGCGCGCCGATGGCGTAGGGCAGGCCGCAGGCCATGGTGGCGAGATTGCCGGAGAGCGAGAACATCTGGTCGCCGCGGATTAGTACGTGACGCGCCACCCAGGTGGTGACGGTGCCGGAGTCGGTGGCGACGATGGCGTCGTCCCTGAGCCGCTTCCCGAGTTCATGCGCGACGACCTGCGGTTTCATCGGCATGTCTTGGCGCGTGCCGCGTTCCTCCATCAGCTTCATCCATTCGGCCTTCCCCTTCTGCGCCTTGTCGAGCCAGGCGCGGCTGCCGTTGCGGTGGAGCAGCGGGATGAGACGGCGCAGCACGCGGATCGAATCGCCGACGAGCCCGACCTCGGCCGGATAGCGCAATCCGATCTTCTGCGGGTCGAGATCGACCTGCACGCAGCGCGCCTGGCCCGGCCTCGGATAGAACTCGATATAGGGGAAGCTGCTGCCGACGATGAAGAGCGTGTCGCAGCCCTCGAGCGCCTCCTGCGACGGCCGCGTGCCGAGCAGGCCGACGCCGCCCGTCGTATAGGGGCTGTCGTCGGGAACGCAGGCCTTGCCGAGGACCGCCTTGGCGATGGGTGCGCCGAGGATCTCGGCGATCTCCGCGAGCGCCTCGTGCGCGCCGAGCGCGCCGCGGCCGGCGAGGATCACCGGCTTTTTGCCCGCGTTGAGGATTGCCGCGGCCTTGCCCAGCGCTTCATCGGTCGGAATATGCGCGCTGTCGGCCCACACTTCGGACACGTGATGCGGCACGTTGCGTTTGGAGCGGATGTCCCGACTCACCGGTTCGGACTGGAAATCGACCGGGATGGTGACATGGGCGACGCCGTGATAGGCGAGGGCGGTACGGCAGGCGAGCTCCACGGCGTTCTCGACATGCGCCGGCCCCATGATGCGGACATTGTACTTGGCAACGTCCATGAACACTTTGTCGAGCTCGACATCCTGCTGCGTGTAGGTATCGAGGAGATCGTGGAATTGCAGCCCGGTGATGGCGAGCACCGGCACCCCGTCGAGCTTCGCGTCATAGAGCCCGTTCAGGAGATGAATGCCGCCGGGACCCGACGTCGCCATGCAGCAGCCGAGCTTGCCGGTGAACTTGGCATAGCCGCAGGCGGCGAAGGCCGCCGCCTCCTCGTGCCGGACCTGGATGAAACGGATCTTGTCCTTGCGCACGCGCAACGCCTCGATCACGCCGTTGATGCCGTCGCCGGGTATGCCGAAGACGGTATCGACGCCCCAATCCATGATGGTCTCGACCAGAATGTCGCCGGCGGTCTTGGCCATGGAAGGCTCCTCACGATGGCGTTATGGCAGGAGGGACGGCGGCGCGCCGTCCGGCAAGCCTCCGATCTCGAATTCCTAACGCGCTCCCCGCGGCGCCGTTCCGAGGGGGCTAGCGGCGCGGGCCGAGCTGCAATAGCGTGGCGGTCGCTCGAACGCAGGACAGGTGCAGGCCATGGCTTCCTCTTCGCATACCGCGCCGGGCGGCCCCGATATCGCCGCGATCCGCCAGGCGGTGGCGGCGCTTTGCGCGCGCTTTCCCGGCGAGTACTGGCGCAAGCTCGATCGCGAGCGGGGCTACCCGACGGAGTTCGTCCGCGCTCTCACCGAAGGCGGGTTTCTCGCCTGCCTCATCCCGGAGGAGCATGGCGGCAGCGGCCTCGGCATCGGCGCCGCCGCGGCGATCCTCGAGGAGGTGCATAAGGGCGGCTGCAACGGCGCCGCCTGCCATGCGCAGATGTATATCATGGGCACGCTGCTGCGGCATGGCAGCGCCGCGCAGAAGGCTGAGTGGCTGCCGAAGATCGCGTCGGGTGAGCTGCGGCTGCAGGCTTTCGGCGTGACCGAGCCGACGGCCGGCACCGACACGACCGCGCTGCGCACCACGGCACAGCGCCAGGGCGGCCGCTACATCGTCAACGGCCAGAAGATCTGGACCTCGCGCATCGAGCATTCCGACCTGATGCTGCTGCTCGCGCGCACGGCGCCGCGCCAGGAGGGCAAGCGCGCCGAGGGGCTCTCCGTCTTCCTCGTCGATCTGCGCCAAGCACGAGGGAAGGGCGTCACCACCCGGCCGATCCGCACCATGATGAACCACGCCACCACCGAGGTCTTCTTCGACAACCTCGCGGTGCCGGCGGAGAACCTCATCGGCGAGGAAGGGAAGGGGTTCCGCTACATCCTCGACGGCATGAACGCGGAGCGCATCCTCATCGCCGCCGAGTGTATCGGCGATGCCCGCTGGTTCATCGCCAAGGCGAGGGATTACGCCAAGGAGCGCATCGTGTTCGGCCGCCCCATCGGCCAGAACCAGGGGGTGCAGTTCCCGATCGCGCGGGCCTATGCCTCGAGCGAGGCGGCGGCGCTCATGGTCGAGCGCGCGGGGCAGCTCTATGAGGCGGGCGCGCCGTGCGGCAAGGAGGCCAACATGGCGAAGCTGCTCGCCGCGGACGCCTCATGGCAAGCGGCCGACATGTGCGTCCAGACCCATGGCGGCTTCGGCTTCGCCGAGGAGTACGACGTCGAGCGCAAGTTCCGCGAGACCCGGCTCTACCAAGTCGCGCCGATCTCGACCAACCTCATCCTGGCCTATCTGGCCGAGCACGTGCTCGGCCTGCCGCGCTCCTATTAGCGTCGCGGGGTGGCGCTCAGATCCAGGGGAGGCCGAACTTCGTGGTCAGCGTGCGACCCCGCCGCGCCGCATCGCGTCGCGACCGCCACTCGCGATACTCCGTCCACGCCACGTCGGCCGACAGTGCCAGCCCGACCAGCAGGATCGCCCATCCGAGACTCGACATGACCGTACCCATTGCGTGCCTCAACTCACCTCTGGGCACGCCAACGCTCGCGGGCTGGTTTCGTCCCACTCCTCGTCCCAACGCTCCAGGCGCGTACGCCAAGCGTATGGTTCTGCTTCTTAAGTAGAATCCCGCAGCTCAGCCCGTGGCGGGAAAGTTGAGCTCGATCATGACCTTGTTCGGGTCCTGCAGGAACAGCTGGCGCAGGCGTATGCCCGGCACTTCGCGCTCGTTGAAGGCGATGCCGAGCTTCTTGAAGCGGGTGCGCATGCCCTCGAAATCCGCGGCGACGAAGGCCACATGGTCGAAATTCCCAGTGTCCCGGCCGTCGCCGGCGCCGATCGCGCCGCTGCGCGGAACAAGGTGCACCACCGCCTGCTCGCCGCAATAGAGCCAATAGCCGGGGAAGGCGAGCGGCGGGCGGGCGCCCTCCTGGAGGCCGAGCACATCGCTGTAGAAGTCGCGCGTGCCCTCGAGGTCGTCGGTGCGCACCGTGACGTGGTTCAGCTGGGTGAGCGGCATGG
>DASVOY010000684.1:0-2080 GCA_036383115.1 Allostellaceae bacterium | reverse complement strand
GAAGTGGGCGCGGATGGTCGGCCAGTCATTCCCCAGCGAGGTGACGCCGCCCATCCCGGTGACCACGACCCGCCGCCTCATAACATGCCTCCGTTGACCGAGACCACCTGGCGGGTGACATAGCTCGCGTCGTCCGAGCAGAGAAAGCTCACCACCGCGGCGACCTCCTCCGGCCGACCGATGCGCTGCATGGGGATCGCCTTGATGACGTCGTCGAGCGGCAAGCCCTCGACCATCTGCGTCTCGATCAGGCCGGGCGCCACGCAATTGACCGTGATCTTCCGCTTGGCGAGCTCGACCGCCAGCGCCTTCGTCGCGCCGATGATGCCGGCCTTGGCGGCGCTGTAGTTCACCTGGCCACGGTTGCCCGCGAGCCCGGAAAGCGACGACAATGTGACGATTCGTCCGGGCTGCCGCGACCGCACCATGGGCATGACCAGCGGATGCAGCACGTTGTAGAAGCCGCCGAGATTGGTGTCGAGCACGCTGTCCCACTCTTCGTCTTCGAGGGCGGGAAAGGCGTTGTCGCGCGTGATCCCGGCGTTGAGCACGACGCCGTAATAGACGCCGTGCTCGGCGATGTCGGCGGCGAGACGCTCGCGGCACTGGGCGCGGTCGGCGATGTCGAAGGAGAGTGTCCGGCCTGCGCCCCCGGCCTCGCGGATCGCGGCCAGCGTCGCTTCGGCGCCGGCGCGGTCGCGGCCATAATGCGCGGCGACGGCGAAGCCATCCCGCGCCAGCCGCTCGGCGATGGCGCGGCCGATGCCCTTGCTGGCGCCGGTGACGAGGACGGTGCGCTTCATGGTGCGGACATGCCGATCGAAAGCTCGGTCGGATCGGGCTGATAGACGTTGAGCTGCGCCTCGGCGGCGAGCTTGCCGTCGACCTCGATCCGGCAGTCGAAGGCGCCCATCTGCTCGTCCTGATACAGCACCGAGACCGACACGATCAGCCGCTCGCCGCGGCGAAAGCACGGGGCATGCGCCCGATATCGCCGCGTGCCCAGGACAAAGCCGATCCTGACCGCCCCGCCGCGGTCGCGCGCCAAGGCGCCGGCAAAGGCGCCGCAGGCCTGCGCCATGTATTCGAGGCCGACATGGACGGGAACGCCGTCGGGCTCGAGGAAGAGGCTCGCCTCGCTCACGGTCACGGCGGCCATGAGCGAGGTCTCGTCATAGCCGAGGATCTCGTCGAGCAGGACCATCGGCGGCCGATGCGGCAGCAGCTCGGCGGCGGCGTAGCGGCACGGTCTCACGTCACCACCCGCGACCCAGCACCACGGCGACGTTGCTGCCGCCGAAGGCGAAGGAGTTGCTCAACATGGCGCTGCGTCCTGTGATGGGCATGCGCGTCGCCGGCGGGACGAGATTGAGCGCCGGGATCTCGGGATCGGCCGCGCCATCCCAGAGATGCGGCGGCAGGGCGCCATCGGAGAAATCCGGGTCCAGCGTCAGCCACAGGAACCCCGCCTCGCCGGCGCCGGCGGCACCCAGCATATGGCCGGTCATCGCCTTGGTGGAGCTGCAGGGAATGCCGTTGCCGAAGAGCGCCGCCGCGGCGCGCCCCTCCATGGCGTCGTTGAGCGGCGTCGCCGTGCCGTGGAGATTGACGTAGTCGATCGCCGACGCGGGAAGCCGCGCCGCCGCGAGCGCCAGGTCCATCGCGCGCATCGCGCCGGTGCCTTCGGGATCGGGCGCGCTGACATGATAGGCGTCCGAGCTCTCGCCGACGCCGAGGAGAGCGACGCGCGCCGGCTCGCGCGACATGAGGAAGATCGCGGCGCCCTCGCCGATGTTGATGCCGTCGCGGTTGCGGCTGAAGGGGTTGCAGTAATCGGCGGCAAGGGCTTCGAGCGAGTGGAAGCCGTTGAGCGTCAGGCGGCAAAGCGTATCCGCGCCGCCGACGAGGGCGGCGTCGCAAAGCGCGGCATCGATGAGGCGCTGCGCCGACGCGAAGATCTTGCCGCTCGAGGAGCATGCGGTCGCGATGGTATAGGCAGGGCCGGAAACCGGCGCCTCCGAATTTCCCGCGTACGCGGCGGCGACGCCGGGATTTGGCGCGGGCTTCAAGAAGACCGTGC
>DASVOY010000683.1:0-1597 GCA_036383115.1 Allostellaceae bacterium | reverse complement strand
GGGCGGCGACGAGATCGAGGAGACGCAGCGCCAGCGCGCCCGTCCCCATCGTCATTACAAGATCCAGGAGGTGATCAAGCGCCGACAGATCATGCTGGTGCAGGTCACCAAGGAGGAGCGTGGCAACAAGGGCGCGGCGCTTACGACCTTTCTCTCGCTCGCCGGGCGCTATTGCGTGCTGATGCCCAACACGCCGCGCGGCGGCGGCGTGTCGCGCAAGATCACCAGCATCGCCGATCGGCGCCGGCTCAAGGACCTGATGAGCGACCTTGACGTGCCCGAGGGCATGGGCGTCATCGTCCGCACCGCCGGCAGCGAGCGCTCCAAGGCCGAGATCAAGCGCGATTTCGAATATCTGATGCGGTTGTGGGACGACATCCGCGACCTCACGCTCAAATCGACGGCGCCGGCGCTCATCTACGAGGAAGGCAACCTCATCAAGCGCTCGATCCGCGATCTCTACACCCGTGATATCGACGAAGTGATCGTCGACGGCGAGGAGGGCTACGAAACGGCCAAGGCATTCATGAAGATGCTGATGCCGAGCCACGCCAAGCGCATCAAGCTCTATCGCGACCCGACGGTTCCCCTTTTCCACCGCTATCAGGTCGAAAGCCAGATCGACGCCATCCACTCGCCGGTGGTGCAGCTGCGGTCCGGCGGCTACATCGTCATCAACCCGACCGAGGCGCTGGTGGCGATCGACGTCAACTCCGGCCGCTCGACCAAGGAGCGCAACATCGAGGAGACGGCGCTCAAGACCAATCTCGAGGCGGCCGAGGAGATCGCGCGCCAGCTTCGTCTGCGCGACCTCGCCGGCCTTGTCGTCATCGACTTCATCGACATGGAGGAGCACCGCAACCAGGCGGCGGTCGAGCGCAAGCTCAAAGAGGCGATGCGCCACGATCGCGCCCGCATCCAACTCGGCCGCATCAGCCCCTTCGGCTTGTTGGAGCTGTCGCGTCAGCGCCTGCGGCCCTCGCTGCTCGAGGCATCGACACAGCCTTGCCCGCATTGCAACGGCACCGGGCATATCCGCTCGACCGAATCGACGGCACTGCACGTGCTGCGCGCCATCGAGGAGGAAGGGATGCGGCGGCGCTCCGCCGAGATCAGCGTCGCCGTGCCGACGGCAGTCGCGCTCTACATCCTCAACCACAAGCGCGATGCGCTCGCCCAGGCCGAGCAGCGCTACGGCTTCCGCGTCGCCATCGGCAGCGATGACAGCCTCATTCCGCCAGCCTTCCGCCTCGAGCGCCTGCGCGCGCTGACGCCGGCCGAGATCGCGGCGCCGCCCTCTCCGGTCATGCCGGTGATGGAGCCAGAAGATGACGACGTCGTCGTCGAGGAGGACGAGGGCGAAGAGGTCGTGGCGGAGAAGAGCGCCGAGCCGCAGGCGGAGCGCGCCGATGGCGAAGACGGCCAAGCTCGACGCCGTCGTCGCCGCCGACGCCGCGGGCGGCGCGGCGACGAGGGCCGCGAGGCGCTGATGCCTCCGCCGCTTTCCGATGCTCTCGCGGCGCCGCTGGAAGCCGGCGATGTCGAAGAAGCCGAGGCGGCGCCCGAGGCCGAGCCGGCGCAGGGCGAGCCGGCCATG
>DASVOY010000682.1:0-1978 GCA_036383115.1 Allostellaceae bacterium | reverse complement strand
CAAGCACGCCCACGACAGCGTCGATCCCGCCAATCCGTGGACGCACTTCCGACCCGCGACTTGGGAGGAGGCGCTCGACCGCGCCGCCCTGGGCCTCAAAACGATCCGCGATCGCGACGGCTCACAGGCACTTGCAGGCTTCGGCTCGGCGAAAGGTTCGAACGAGGAGGCCTATCTCTTCCAGAAGCTGGTGCGTACCGGCTTCGGCACCAACAACGTGGATCACTGCACGCGGCTTTGCCACGCCTCGTCGGTGGCGGCGCTGATGGAGGGCATCGGCTCGGGCGCGGTGACCGCGCCCTTCATGGCGGCGAAGGATGCCGACGTCATCATCGTCATCGGTGCCAACCCGACCGAGAATCATCCGGTCGCCGCGACCTTCTTCAAGAACGCGGTGAAGCGCGGCGCGACGCTGATCGTCATGGACCCGCGCGGCCAGGCCTTGAAGCGCCACGCCACGCACATGCTGCAATTCAAGCCCGGCCGCGACGTGGCGCTGCTCTCGGCCATGCTCAACGTCATCATCGCCGAGGGGCTGCACGACAAGCAGTACGTCCAGGCGCATACCGAGGATTTCGAGAAGCTCGCCGAGAACGTCAAAGGCTTCCCGCCGGAGCAGATGGCGGCGATCTGCGGCATCGACGCCGACACGATCCGTCTCGTCGCACGCACATACGCCCGCGCCAATGCCGCGATCATCTTCTGGGGCATGGGCATCTCGCAGCATGTGCACGGCACCGACAATTCGCGCCGGCTCATCGCGCTGGCGCTGGTGACCGGCCAGGTCGGCCGCCCCGGCACCGGTCTCCATCCGCTGCGCGGCCAGAACAACGTGCAGGGCGCGTCCGACGCCGGCCTCATTCCGATGGTCTATCCCGATTACCAGTCAGTCGAGGACCCGAAGGTCCGGGGATTCTACGAGCAGCTCTGGGGCACCAAGCTCGATCCCAAGCGCGGCCTCACCGTCGTCGAGATCATGAATGCGATCCATGACGGCGTGATCCGCGGCATGTACATCATGGGCGAGAATCCCGCCATGTCGGACCCGGACGTCGAGCATGCGCGCGAGGCGCTGGCCAAGCTCGAGCATCTCGTCGTGCAGGACATCTTCCTCACCGAGACCGCGCGATACGCCGACGTCATCCTGCCGGCTTCGGCTTGGCCGGAGAAGATCGGCACAGTCTCCAACACCAACCGCCAGGTGCAGATGGGCCGCAAGGCGCTGCCGCTGCCGGGGCAGGCGCGCGAGGATTTGGCGATCATCATCGACCTCGCCCGGCGCATGGGGCTCGACTGGACATACACGCATCCGCGCGACGTCTTTGCCGAGATGAAGAAGGCGATGCCATCCCTCGACAACATCACCTGGGAGCGGCTCGAGCGCGAGAGCTCGGTGACGTATCCCTGCGATGCCGAGGACAAGCCCGGCAACGACATCGTCTTCGGCGACGGCTTCCCGACACCCTCGGGGCGCGGCAAGCTCGTGCCGGTGCAACTCGTCTCCCCCGCCGAGGAGCCCGACGCGCAATACCCGATGGTGCTCACCACCGGCCGCCAGCTCGAGCATTGGCACACCGGGGCGATGACGCGGCGGGCGAGCGTGCTCGACGAGCTGGAGCCCGAGGCGGTGGCGAGCCTCTCGCCCACGGACCTCCGGCGCATGGGCATCAGGCCCGGCAGCATGATCCGCGTCGCCACCCGGCGCGGCGCCATCGAGCTCAAGGCGCGCTCCGACGGGGCCATCCCGCAGGGCATGGTGTTCATTCCCTTCTGTTACGCCGAGGCGGCCGCCAACATCCTCACCAACCCGCAGCTCGACCCGATCGGCAAGATTCCCGAGTTCAAGTTCTGCGCGGCCAAGGTGGAGCCGGTGGCTTAAGCTGCATCGGCACGACCGTTCTGCAGCCTCACAAATACGTTCGCTCCAGCAACGCGCCGATGCGCTCGTTCTGCATCTCGGTAGAGCCGTCGACATAGC
>DASVOY010000681.1:0-2176 GCA_036383115.1 Allostellaceae bacterium | reverse complement strand
CGAATTTTCTCATGATCTCCTCCCCTGGGGGTCGCTGATTTTTGCGGCTAGATTGGCAGGCGCGGCGGGCGCGGTCAAACGATCGACGGATTCTATCATCGCGGCTCCGTTCTTCCCAACGGGAAGGCAGCAGGGGCGGGGCGTCGCTTGACCGGCGGGCCGTCGCTCCGCCACGATAATGCGATGAAGACGCTTCGCATCGGCGCTGGTTCGGCTTGGTGGGGCGACCGGATCGAGCCGGCGCAATGGAACGCCGAGCGTGGTGATCTCGACTATCTCTGCTTCGAGACCATGGCCGAAGCGACAATCTCGGCGGCGCAGGTACGCAAGCGGCGCGACCCGAGCTTTCCCGGTTACGACACCTATCTCGATGACCGGCTCGAAGCGGTGCTGCCGGGCTGCCTGAAGCGGGGCACGCGCATCATCTCGAACCAGGGCTGGATCAACCCCGAAGGCGCGGCCGAGCGCGCTGCCTGGTGGTGCCGCAAACTTGGCCGCACCGGGGTGCGCATCGCTGCCGTGACTGGCGGGATGCTGCACGACCGCATCCTCGACCTCGCCGATACCATCCTCGAGACCGGCGCGCCCCTTGCCAGCCTCAAAGGAACCATAGTCTCCGCCGAGGCCTATCTCGGCGCCGCGCCGATCGTCGCGGCGCTCAGCCAGGGTGCGGATATCGTGCTCACTGGCCGCGTCGCCGACCCCTCGCTCTTCCTCGCGCCGATGATGCACGAGTTCCATTGGCGCGACGATGATTGGGAGCGGCTCGGCATGGGGTCGGGGATTGGTCATCTCCTGGAATGCGGCGCCCAGGTCACCGGCGGCTATTTCGTCGATCCCGGTTACAAGGATGTGCCTGATCCCTGGAATCTCGCCTTCCCCATCGCCGAGGTGGGGGCGGATGGCAGCGCCGTCATCACCAAGCTGCCGCAGACCGGCGGGCTCGTGGATCGGCGCACGGTCAAGGAGCAGCTCTTCTACGAAGTGCATGACCCCGCGGCCTATATCACCCCCGATGTCGTGGTCGATTTCACCAGCGCCGAACTCGAAGAGATGGGGCGCGACCGCGTCGCCGTGCGCGCGATCGCCGGCAAGCCGCGGACCGCGACCCTCAAGGTGTCGATTGGCTGCGAGGAGGGCTTCGTCGGCGAGGACATGTTCTTTTATGCCGGGCCCGGCGCGCTCGACAAGGCGAAGCTCGCCAAGGAGATCCTCGAGCGCCGCTACCGCATGGCGCAGCTGGTGGCCGAGGAGCTGCGGATCGATTTCCTCGGCGTCAACGCGATTCATGGCGCGCTGTCGCCGGAACCTGCCGTGCCGCCCTATGAAGTGGCGGTGCGCGTCGCCGCGCGTGCCCGGACGCGCGCGGAGGCGGCCAAGATCGGCCGCGAGATCGACGCCATGGCGGTCTCCGGCCTGGGCTCGACCGGCAAGCGCGTGCCCCATCAAGAGCGCGTACGCGAGGTAATCGGCGTGTGGTCGGCGCTGGTGCCGCGTGACGCCGTGCGCGCCCAGGTGGTCGTGATGGAGAGCTGAGTGCCATGCGCGTCAAGCTGCGCCGCGTCGCCCATGCCCGCTCGGGCGACAAGGGGAATACTTCTAATATCGCCGTCATTGCCTACGACGAGGCGCTCTATCCGCACGTGAAGGCGCAGCTCACCGCCGAGCGCTTCCACGACTTCTACCGCGCGATCGTCACGGGCCCAGTGCGGCGATATGCCGTGGACGGGCTCCAAGCGCTCAACTTCGTCGCCGAAGGCGCGCTTGGCGGCGGCGTGTCGCGTAACCTCTCGCTCGACCAGTACGGCAAGACCCTCGCCGCCGCCATCCTCGAATTCGAGCTCGACATCCCCGATCAGCTGGCCAACCGGCTGCGCGGGGCTTGACCGACACGATCCTGCCTGGCCTACGACGCAGCCAGGTGAGGTCGGGTGAGGCGCAGCACTAGCCGGGCTAGGCGAGGAGGCGGGCCGGGAACAGGCCGCATCAGCACACGCCCGAGCGGCTCAATGGATGAGGATGGCCGGCAGATCCTTCGCTTCGCGCGGCCCTGGCAAGGACTGCAAGTAGGCGTAGATGTCGACGACCGCCTTGTCTGGCAACATCACCTCGGCGTAGGCCGGCATGTTGTTCGCGGGCTCGCGCAGCTGCTGCTTGAACGCGTCGTAGGGAAGCG
>DASVOY010000680.1:0-4175 GCA_036383115.1 Allostellaceae bacterium | reverse complement strand
GTCGTGAACAACTACCTGCTCGGCAAGGAGCCGTTCCCGTTCGACCTGCTCTACTGGAACAGCGATTCGACGCGGATGCCGGCGGCGATGCACAGCTTCTACCTGCGCAACATGTATCAGGAGAACAAGCTCGTCGTGCCCGGCGGCATCTCGCTGCTCAACGTGCCGATCGATCTCTCGAAGATCACCGTGCCGAGCTTCCTCCTGTCGACGCGCGAGGACCACATCGCGCCGTGGAAATCGACCTACGCCGCGACGCAGATCTACAAGGGGCCGGTGAAGTTCGTGCTTGCCGCCTCGGGCCACATCGCCGGCGTCGTCAGCGCGCCCGGCCAGAGCAAGTATGGCCATTGGGAGAACGACAACCTGCCCAAGAGCCCCGATGCCTGGCTCGAAGGCGCCAAGTACGGCAAGGAGTCCTGGTGGCCGGCCTGGGAGAAATGGGTGGGCGAGTTCTCCGGCGGCGAGGTCAAGGCCCGCCAGCCCGGCGACGGCAAGCTCAAACCCATCGAGGACGCGCCGGGCTCCTATGTGCGGGTGAAGGCGAGCTGAGAGTCCCGCCGGTCGGCAAGCGCGCGTCGCCAGAGATAGTGGCCGACGGTCAACACGAAGCTCGCCAGCACGATATGAAAGATGGCGGGAAGACGCGTCGCGAACCACGCGTGGCCGGCAAGAAAGGTCGACCCGGCGACGAGGCGAAATGCCATCGCGGCAAAATAGATCGCGCCTAGCGCCAGCACCACGACGTGGCGCCGCGGCCCCGGCCCCAGGGTCCCCTGATGGATCCGGACGATGAGCCAAAGGCAGACGCCGATGATGAGAAACTGGCTCGCCACCAGCAGCCCATAGGGAAGAGTGCCGCTGTGCCAGGCGTCGAAGCGCGGC
The DNA here is from genome assembly GCA_036383115.1 of Allostellaceae bacterium. Taxonomy (GTDB): domain Bacteria; phylum Pseudomonadota; class Alphaproteobacteria; order ATCC43930; family CGMCC-115725; genus DAHUYF01. The sequence continues at coordinate 3,290 of DASVOY010000680.1, read as the reverse complement.
AGAAACGGCAGGTCGAAGCCCCGCTGGATCAGCTGCGCAGCAACGCGGATGCAGAACAGCAGCAGTAGGAGGCTGAGCGCCGGCGTATAGCGCCGGCCCAGGTCGCGCGCCGCGCCATGTCGCGCGATCATGCGAAGCGCGCCTCGACATCGAGGCGCGCGACATCGACGAGCGGCGCGCTGTCGACCGAGAGGCCGAGGCCCGCGCTCTCAGGCGGCGGCAGCCGGCGCGCCGGGCAGTGCCCGCGGTAGCCGAAGCGGGGTGACGGCGCGACCAGGTCGCGTGCCAGCAGGTAGGTGCCGAACGCGCCTTCCTGCGCCACCAGGGCGTCGCCCGCCGCCCGCGCCACTGGCAGCGCCGCGCGGGTCAGCAAGCCCGTCTCGCCGACATGGGCGCCGACGATGATGCCGAGGCCCCTTTGCCGCGCCGCCTGGACCGCGGCGAGAGAGCGGAGAATGCCGCCAAGCTTGGACACCCGCGCGTTGACGATCCAGCGTGCGCCGCGCGGCAGCGCCGTCAGCGCGTCCGCCGACAGAAACGTCTCGTCCAGAATGATGGCGAGGCCGGTGGCCATGGCGACGGCGCGGCAGCCCTCGATGTCGTGCGCGGCGAGCGGCTCCTCGACAGCGAAGGCCGGGGCTGTGAGCGCACGCAAGTAGGCGATGCAGTCCTGCGGGCTGCGCCAGAGATTGTTGGCGTCGAGCCGCAGACGCCCGCCGAAGCAGCGAAACGGAGCAAGCCGCGCCCGGTCGCGCCGCGCGTCGCCCGAGAGCTTGACCTTGAAGTCGCGCAGCCCGCTCAGCCTGTAGCGCAGCCACAGCGCGCGCGAGATGAGCGGGGCCGAATCGCCGATCACGGCGGAGTAGCGATGGAGCGGAGCCAGCGGCGGCAGGCCGAGCAGCTTCTCCACGGAGACGCCGCGCTCGCGACCCATCATGTCGAGCAAAGCCATCTCGAGCGCGGCAAAGGCCGCGGGGTTGCGGTCGATCTCGCCCGTCCTGGCGGCGATCCACGCCTTGAGCGCCTCGACCCCGGTCGCCGCGCCAGCAATGTCGGCGGCGACGGATGCCAGGAATGAGCGCGCGCCGGCGATGGTCTCTCCCGTCACGTAGTCGCGTGGGCAGCCTTCGCCGTAGCCGACGACGCCACGATCGGAGATGGCGGCCACGATGACGTTCTCTGCCGCCGTCCGCGTCGCGGAGGCGTGCGCGAATGCGTGCCGGAACGCGGTCGGGAAGCGCGCAACCTCGATGCTGCGAAGCGCCATGGATCGATCAGCCGTCGAAGCGCCAGGCGGCGAGGTCGAAATCGACCTCGCGGGCATAGCGCAGCGGCATCACCTTGAACTGTGCATCGCGCTGCCCCGCGGCCACGCAGTGTCGGCGATAAGCATCCGCCGCGCCCGGTTTCAGCCACGTCACGACGGGACAGGACAAGCGGCCGCTGGCGCGCTTGGCGTGATATTCGAGGTTCCGCATCGCCAGCGCCTGGTCGAGCTTGTGCGACAACTCCGTCGCGTCGCCCTTGGCCCCGCCTTCGAGCTCGAGGTAGATGCGGTAGACCGCGGCGCCTTCATCGGCAAGCGCCAGATAGAACACGGGACGGACATTGCCGACCGTGCAGGCGGTGGCGAGCGCGCCGCTCATCTGGCTCTCGTGGAGCTTTTCCCCGGTGATGTTCGTGATCCCCCTCCCCTTCTGCACGAAGGCCAGTGCTGGCGTCCGGCCGATGCGGCCCGCCACCTCGACAATGTCGTTGATGTCGTAGCGGTAGAGGCCGTTGCCGGTGGTGGCGAAGATGCGATACTGGCGGCCGTCCTCGAGCTCATCGAGGCCGAGGAACGACGGCGCGCCGCGGTCCCATGCCGCCGGCTCGGCGAACTCGAAAAAGACGTCGAGCAGCGTCGGCAGGCACAGGTTGCGGGCGGGATTGACGTTGATGGTGCCGCGGAACTCGCTCGCCGCATAGCCGATCTCGAAAGTCGCCGCCCGGATCCCCAGCTGCGCACGCAGCGCCTCGAGCGCAACGCCGCAGCTGCCCCCGGTCCACGTCGCAATGCCGCGCAGGCGCGGCCAGATGTCAGCGAAAGCGAGCGCGCCCTTAGCCTCAGCCATGCGGGCGAGCTCACGTGCGCGATCTGGGCGCGGCCGCAAGGCACGCAGCAGCGACTGCCGGGTGGATGCGGCGAGCCCAGGGTCGAGGCTGAGAGATCCCTGCGCGACGTCCGCGAGGACCGCGTCGAGATCGTTGCGCATAATCGAATGCAGGCGAAGAAACGTGCTGGGATTGGCGGTCGTGGCCAGCGTGACGTCGTCGGCCCCCATGAGAAACGTGGCGATGGCGCGGTAGCGCGCCTCGTAATCCTGGATTTCGAAGATCTCGGTCGGCAGCAGGTAGCGGGCCCGCACCGCCGCCGGCATCTCGCGATAGACCAGGCCCGTGACCGAGCCGAAGGGAACGCCGCGCTCGAGATGGCCCTCGATGGCGGGCGAGCCGATGCCGACGACGCGGCCCGAGAAGAGCTGCGGGTCGCAGTGGTAAAGCGCGCAGGCGAACAGGCGCTGCTGGCGCTTGACCCGGCGCACGCCCGAACGCGTGATCGGCACCAGCTTCGGCTTGGCGGTGGTGCCGCTGGTCAAATTGTAGATCACTGGCGCCTCGGCCGTCAGGCATCGCGCGCCGGTCTCGGCCTGGCGCTCGATCCATGGCCGCAGGTCCTCGAAGCTCTGCACCGGCACGGCCTCGCGCCAAGCGCGCACGTTGTCGATGCGGCGGAAATGGTGGGCGCGCCCGAATTCGGTGTCGGCGTTCTGCGCGACGATGCGCCGCAGCACCGTTGCCTGCGCCTCACCGGGCCGCTCCGCGGCGGCGAGCAACGGGATCAACAGCCGTCGCCGCGCCAGCGCCATGCTGGACGCCAGGAACATTCCGCCCGGCGTGCCGTGCAGGCCCGCCCCGATCATGGTGGTCGCCGGTGCGTGAAGGGCGCTCTGACCTGGGCGAGGAACCCGGTCGGATAAGAGGGGTCGAGCAAGCCCAGCCGGCCGACGCGGCGATCCTGTGGCAGAAAACGGGTGCCGAAGATCACATCCCAAAGAATGAGCTTGTTGCCGTAATTCGTGTTCGATTCCTCCGGCCGCTCCGAGTGATGCCAGCGATGCAACTCCGGGCCGGCGATGATCCAATTGAGCGGGCCGAGGCGCACGCGGCAATTGCTATGCTGATAGAAGCCGGTCACCGCGTAGAAGACGAAGTAGAGGCTCAGCACCTCGGGCGCGACGCCGAGCAGG
>DASVOY010000679.1:0-3309 GCA_036383115.1 Allostellaceae bacterium | reverse complement strand
CTGCGCGCGCTGCTCGACGGCCTCGCACCCGTGCCGCCCATCCCGGCGGCGGTGCGGGCGGCGGCCCGCGCGCTCCACGCGCGGCTGGGCGGCGAGGCCTTCCGCGCGGCTCTGGCGGCGCGGGACCCCGAGGCCGCGGCGCGGCTCGCCGCCGGCGATGCGCAGCGCCTCGTCCGCGCCTGGGAAGTGGTCACCGCGACCGGCCGCACGCTGGTGGAATGGCAGCGAGAATACGAGCCGGCGGCGCGGCAGCGTGCCGCCGCAGTGTTGCTGATGCCGCCGCGAGACGCGCTCTATGCCGCCTGCGATGCTCGCTTCACGGCGATGATGGAGGGCGGCGCCGTGGCGGAGGTGGAGCAATTGCTCGCGCGCCGCCTCGATCCGGCGCTGCCGGCGATGAAGGCGGTGGGCGTGCGGGAGCTTGCCGCACTCATCGCCGGACGGTCGTCGCGACAGGAGGCGGTCGCCGCCGCGCAACAGGCTACGCGGCGCTATGCCAAGCGGCAATACACCTGGTTCCGTCACCAGATGCCGGAAACCGAGTCTCTGCGGAAATTCATCCTGGGCGAGCAATTTTCGGAAAGTCTGATGCCGGTAATTTTGTCATTTATTCGCCGGTTTCTATTGACCGTAAAGGATTAGCTGGCTACGGTGGCGGCCTTCGCGCGGGGCGGGAAACTCGACGGGGCGGCGGCCGGGACCGGTCGGCCGCAGCGCAAGCCCTTAATCTCGCACGATTCTTTGGCTGGAGAGGTGTCATGGCGACGGAGCACATGGTCGGGGCGGAGATGGTCATCAAGGCGCTGGGCGACCAGGGCGTTGATGTCATTTTCGGGTATCCCGGCGGCGCCGTATTGCCGATCTACGACGCCCTCTACAAGCAGAACCATGTGCGCCACATCCTGGTGCGGCACGAGCAGGCCGCCGTGCACGCCGCCGAGGGCTATGCGCGCTCGACCGGGAAGGTCGGCGTGGTGCTGGTGACGAGCGGCCCCGGTGCCACCAACGCCGTGACGGGATTGACGGATGCGCTGATGGATTCCGTCCCGGTCGTCTGCCTCACGGGCCAGGTGCCGACACATCTCATCGGCAACGACGCCTTCCAGGAGGCCGACACCACCGGCATCACCCGGCCCTGCACCAAGCACAACTACCTGGTCAAGGACATCAACGACTTGGCCCGCGTCATGCACGAGGCCTTCTACGTCGCGCGCACGGGGCGGCCGGGTCCGGTGGTCGTCGATCTGCCCAAGGACGTGCTCTTCGCCAACGGCCTGTATCGGCCGCCCGAGACGGTGCAGCACAAGACCTATCGCCCGCAGACCGAGCCCGATCCGGCGCGGATCAAGGAGGCGGTGGCGCTCATCGCCGCGGCGAAGCGGCCGCTCTTCTATGGCGGCGGCGGCATCATCAACTCGGGCGACCGCGCCTGCCAGCTCTTCGCGGAACTCGTGCACATGACCGGCTTCCCGTCGACTTTGACCCTGATGGGGCTCGGCGCGATACCGGCTTCCGACCGGCAATTCCTCGGCATGGTCGGGATGCACGGCACCTACGAGGCGAACCTCGCCATGCATGGCTGCGACCTCATGATCGCGGTCGGCTCGCGCTTCGACGACCGCGTCACCGGCCGGCTCAACGCCTTCTCGCCGGGGTCGAAGAAGATCCACATCGACATCGACCCATCCTCGATCAACAAGAATGTGCGGGTCGACGTGCCCATCGTGGGCGATGCGGCTGCGGCGCTCGAGGGCATCATCGCCGGGCTCAAGGCCAGGCGCTGGAAGCCCGACCGCGAGGCGCTCGCTGCCTGGTGGAAGGACATCGAGGGCTGGCGCACGCGCAACTGCCTCGCCTATGCCAAGGGCGACAACAAGGTGATCAAGCCGCAATACGCGGTCGAGCGGCTCTATCACCTGACCCGCGGGCGCGAGACCTTCATCACCACGGAGGTCGGCCAGCATCAGATGTGGGCGGCGCAGCTCTTCAAGTTCGAGGAGCCCAAGCATTGGATGACGTCGGGCGGCCTCGGCACGATGGGCTATGGCTTGCCGGCCGCCATCGGCGTCCAGATCGCGCATCCCGACGCGCTCGTCATCGACATCGCCGGCGAGGCCTCGATCCTCATGAACATCCAGGAGATGTCGACGGTCTGCCAGTACAGGCTGCCGGTGAAGGTGTTCATCCTCAACAACCAGTACATGGGCATGGTGCGGCAGTGGCAGGAGCTGCTGCATGGCGGGCGCTATTCGGAGAGCTACACCGCCTCGCTGCCCGATTTCGTCAAGCTCGCCGATGCCTTTGGCGCGGTAGGCTTACGCGCGACCAAGCCGGACGATGTCGACCGCGTCATCAAGGAGATGCTGGCGACCGACAAGGCCGTCATCGCCGACATGGTCGTGGATCAGATGGAGAACTGCTTCCCGATGATCCCATCGGGCGCGGCGCATAACGAGATGCTGCTCGGGCCGGCGGACAAGAAGTCGAGCGGCGGGCCGGTATCGGAAGAGGGAATGGTCCTCGTCTGACGCATCAGCCCTTCCGCTACGGAGTCCGTCGTGAGCGACATCGAGAAGCACACCATCGCGGTGCTGGTGGACAATGAGCCCGGCATACTGGCGCGCGTCGTCGGCCTGTTCTCCGGCCGCGGCTACAACATCGAGAGCCTGACCGTGGCCGAGGTCGACCGCAAGAACGGACGCTCGCGCATCACCGTCGTCACCTCGGGCACGCGGATGATCATCGAGCAGATCAAGGCGCAGCTGTCGCGGCTCGTTCCGGTCCATGCCGTGCGCGATCTCACCGACGAGGGCCCGCATGTCGAGCGCGAGCTCGCGCTCATCAAGGTGTCGAGCACCGGCGAGAAGCGCATCGAGTCGCTGCGTCTCGCCGACATCTTCCGCGCCCGCGTCATCGACAGCACCATCGAGAGCTTCGTCTTCGAGATGACCGGCTCGACCGAGAAGCTCAACGCCTTCATCAACCTGATGGAGCCGTTGGGCCTCGTCGACGTGTCGCGCACCGGCGTCGTCGCCATCTCGCGCGGCCCCGAGCGGTTCTGAATTCCTGTTTTCGGGAGGATCCCATCATGCGTGTCTATTACGATCGCGACGCCGACGTGAATCTGATCAAGGGCAAGAAGGTGCTCGTCGTCGGCTATGGCAGCCAGGGCCACGCCCACGCCATGAACCTGCGCGACAGCGGCGTCAAGGACGTGCGCGTGGCGCTCAGGCCGGGGTCGGCCTCTGCCAAGAAGGCGGAGGGCGCCAAGTTCCAGGTGATGAGCCCCGCCGAGGGCGCCAAATGGGC
>DASVOY010000678.1:0-2435 GCA_036383115.1 Allostellaceae bacterium | reverse complement strand
AATGACCGAGGCCCAACCCTTGAGCGCGTCTCTCCCGGGCGGCAGCGTCACGGCCGGTGAGGCGGTCGGTGCCGTCGCCACGCGCCTCGCTGCCGCCGGGATCGCCGAGTCGCGTCGCGAGGCCCGGCTGCTGGTGGCGCTGGCGCTCGGGGTCGAGCCGGCCGTCGTGCTGGGTTATCCCGAGCGGCCGCTCGACGAAGCGGCGGCGCGGCGGCTCGCCGCGCTCGTCGCCCGGCGCGCGGCGCGCGAGCCTTTCTCGCGGCTCGCGGGGCGGCGGCAATTCTGGAGCCTCGATCTCGAAATCTCACCCGACACGCTCGACCCGCGGCCCGACAGCGAGACGCTGATCGAGGCGGCGCTCGCGCTGCTGCCGGACCGCGCGGCGCCGCTGCGTGTTCTGGATTTCGGCACGGGCAGCGGCTGCCTGATGCTGGCGCTCTTGTCGGAACTGCCCAACGCCATCGGGATCGGCATCGACATCCTGCCCGGCGCCGCCGCGACCGCGCGGCGTAACGCCGCGGCGCTCGGCTTGGCCGATCGTGCTTTCTTTGCTGCGGCACGCTGGGGCGAAACAATTTCTGGCCAAGCCGATGTCATCCTGGCCAACCCTCCCTATATCTCTTCTACCGAGATCGAGACATTGGCGCCTGAGGTTACCCGCTTCGAGCCGCGATGCGCGCTCGATGGCGGCGGCGATGGGTTGGCGGCCTATCGCGACCTGGCTCTCGCGACGCGGCGCCTGCTGGCGCCCCGAGGCATCGCCCTTTTTGAGGTAGGTGCCGGTCAGGCTGCCGCGGTGACCGCGTTGCTCGCCGAGACGGGGCTGGCGCTCAGGACCGTAAAATGCGATCTATCGGGGATTGCGCGCTGCATTGTGGTCGCGCCCGCCGGGCACTAACCGGCCAATAGAGCAAGCGAGGTAGCGAAAAAAACTTGTTGGAATAGGCGGCTTTACCGTCTAGGGTGGAAGCCGCGAAGAGATGGAGCCAAGGGCTCCTGCGCCCGCGGGCGCCGGTATCGCTCCCCTGCCGAAAATGGTGCTGACCGCGATGCGGAAAGACGCCGAGGGGGCAACCCGCACCAATGACAAATGTCGTGAGTGATGTCGTATCGCGATTTCAAAGGAATCATGAGACCGGGCCAGAACAAGCGCAATCGAGGCCGCAACAATGGCGGCGGCGGTGGCGGCGGTGGCAACCATCCAAACAACAACCGGCCGCGCATGCCGAATCGCATGCAGACGTTCGACAGCAACGGTCCGAGCGTCAAGATCCGCGGCAACGCCTATCAGGTGTTCGAGCGTTACGTGGCGCTGGCGCGTGAAGCGGCCTCCGCGGGCGATCGTATCGCAGCGGAGAATTTCTATCAGCACGCCGAGCACTATTTCCGCATGATGAATGCGGACGGGCACGGCCAGGGCAATTCCGTGGCGCCGCCGCGGCCGATGACGCCGGCGGATACGGAGATGACCGGTCCCGAGCCCGAGCAGGAGGCCGCGCCGCCCCCGCCCGCGCCGCCGCCGAGCGAGCCGGAAGTCCCGCCGACGACCTGATCGCCGCTGTCCTGAGCGGCGGACGGATCTGACGGATCTTGTGACCGCGCGCCCGCGCACCAATATTCAGTGTTGGAAGGCGGGCCGCGTTGCCTCGTAGAGGGACCGGCGCGTCGGTTCATACGGGGGTCCCATGGACTTTGAGAAATACACGGAGCGCTCCAAGGGTTTCGTGCAGGCGGCACAAACCCTGGCACAACGCCGCGGCAATCAGCAGATCACGCCCGAGCACCTCCTGAAGGTGCTGCTCGACGACAAGGAAGGCCTTGCGTCGAACCTCATTCGTGCGGCCCAAGGCGATCCCAACCAGGTACGCGCCGCCATCGACCCGGCGCTGGACAGGTTGCCGCGCATCGAGGGCAGCGGCGCCGGCCAAGTCTATCTCGCGCCGGAGACCGCGCGGCTCTTTGCCGAGGCGGAGAAGGTCGCGGAGAAGGCCGGCGACAGCTTTGTCACGGTGGAGCGGCTGCTCCTGGCGATGACCTTGCTCAAGGACAGCGCCGCAGCCAAAGCGCTCGCCGCCGCCGGCATCACGCCGCAGAATCTGAATCGCGCCATCGAGGATATCCGCAAGGGCCGCCGCGCCGAGAGCGCGAGCGCCGAGGAAGGCTACGACGCGCTCAAGAAATATGCCCGCGACCTGACCGCGGCGGCGCGGGAGGGGAAACTCGATCCGGTGATCGGGCGCGACGAGGAGATCCGCCGCACCATCCAGGTCCTCTCGCGCCGGACCAAGAACAATCCCGTGCTGATCGGCGAGCCCGGCGTCGGCAAGACCGCCATCGTCGAGGGGCTCGCGCTGCGCATCGTCCAGGGCGACGTGCCGGAGAGCCTCAAGAACAAGCGGCTGTTGGCGCTCGATCTCGGTTCTCTCGTCGCCGGC
>DASVOY010000677.1:0-2555 GCA_036383115.1 Allostellaceae bacterium | reverse complement strand
GTCGAGGAACACGCGGTGGCCCTGCGCCAGCCGGCGCCACACCGTGCGCGCCACGACGTCGCGCGGCTCGAGCTCGGCGCGGCCCTGGCCTGCCATGAAGCGCGCGCCCGTCTCGTCGACGAGGATCGCGCCTTCGCCGCGCACCGCCTCGCTGATCAGCGGCATCGGGTCGAGCCCGGCATCGAGCGCGGTCGGGTGGAACTGCACGAATTCCATGTCGGCGAGCAATGCTCCGGCGCGCGCGGCCAGCGCCACGCCCTGGCCGATGGCGCCCAGCGGATTCGTGGTGTGGCGATAGAGCCCGCCCGCGCCGCCGCTGGCGATGACGATTCGCGTTCCCGGCAGCGGCAGCGCGCCGCCGGGCCCGACCGCCAGCACGCCCGCAATCCTGCCGCCCTGGAGGATGAGCCGCCGCGCCTCGACGCCTTCGAGCACCGTGATCGACGGTGTCCGTCGCGCGGCGGCGACCAGCGCGCGCAGGATCTCGCTGCCGCTGCGGTCGCCACCCGCATGCGCGATGCGGCGTCGGCTGTGCGCCGCCTCGAGCCCGAGCTCGAGCTCGCCGCCGCCGTCGCGGTCGAAGGCCACGCCGCAGCGGACGAGGTCCGCGATCGCCTGCCGCGCCGCGGCGGTGATGCGCTCGACCGCGGCGACATCGCAGAGCCCGTCGCCCGCGGCGATGGTATCGGCGGCATGGAGCGCGGCGTCGTCATCGGCGCCGAGCGCGGCGGCGATGCCGCCCTGCGCCCAGCCGCTCGCCGCCTCCGCGCCGAGCGGCGCCTTGCTGAGCACGACGACCGGCTGCGGCGCGAGCTGCAGCGCGGTCATCAGCCCGGCGAGGCCGGCGCCGATCACGATCGGCTGCCCGGCGAGACGTTCGGCGATGCGTTCCATGGCGCGGTTCCTAAACCGCCAGCATCCGCTCGATCGAGCGGCGCGCGGCGGTGGCGACGGCGGCGTCGATCTGCACCTGATGGCGCATCGTCTCGAGCGCGCGGCGGATCTTCGGCAGCGTGATCCGCTTCATGTGCGGGCAGAGATTGCAGGGGCGGACGAACTCGATTGCGGGATGCTGCACGGCAACGTTGTCGCTCATCGAGCATTCGGTGATGAGCACGACGCGGGGCGGCCGCTTGGTGTCGACATAGCTCGCCATGGCGGCGGTCGAGCCGGCGAAATCGGCCTCGGCGACGACCTCGGGCGGGCACTCCGGATGGGCCAGGACGGTGATCCCGGGATACTGCTCGCGCAGACTCTTGATCTCGGCCGCGGTGAAGCGCTCATGCACCTCGCAATGGCCGGCCCAGGTGATGATCTTGACCCCGGTCTCGGCGGCGATGTTGCGCGCGAGGTACTCGTCCGGGATCATGATGACCTCGCCGACGCCGAGGGACTCGATGACCTTGCGCGCGTTGCCGGAGGTGCAGCAGATATCGGATTCCGCCTTCACCGCGGCCGAGGTGTTGACATAGGTCACCACCGGCACGCCGGGATAGCGCTGGCGCAGCAGCCGGACGTCGGCGGCGGTGATCGACGATGCCAGCGAGCAGCCCGCTTCGGTGTCGGGGATCAGCACCGTCTTGCCGGGATTGAGCAGCTTCGCCGTCTCCGCCATGAAATGCACGCCGGCCAGCACGATCACGTCGGCATCGACCGTCATCGCCTCGCGCGCCAGGGCCAGGCTGTCGCCGACGATGTCGGCGACGCAGTGGAAGATCTCCGGGGTCTGGTAATTATGCGCCAGCACGACGGCGTTGCGCGCGCGCTTGAGCTCGAGGATGGCATCGATGTCGCCGGCGAAGGCCGGCCATTCGATCGGCGGGATGACGGCCTTGACCCGCTCGTAGAGCGGCGCGGTGCGGGCGAGGCTGGCAGACAAGGCAGCAGAAGGCATGGGCGGCTCCATTATGCTCAATTTGAGCATTTATGGCCTGAAGGAAACGGGCCTCGAGCAGGCCCGCGATACCTATTATGCTGGAGATGAGCATAAGATAGGTCAAGCGGCAAATTTGGATGCCGCCTCCGCTTCGGACGCAGTGCTCGCCGGCTTCCTGGTGGTCAGGCCGAGCGGGAGAGCGGCAGCTTGGTACCGGCGGTGGCGCGCTCGAGCAGCACCTCGCGGCGGAAGCGCACGCGCTTGGCCGGCCTCCCGCCGGTTTCCGTCGAAATCTCGCCCGTGTCCTCGACGAGGCGCTGCTGGTCGACCAGGCGGCGGAAGTTCTGCTTGTGCAGCCTCCGCCCCGCCAGGGCCTCGACGGCGCGCTGCAGCTCGAGCAGCGTGAAGCTCGCCGGCATCAGCTCGAACACGACCGGGCGGTACTTGATCTTCGCCCGGAGCCGCGCGATGCCCGTCGCCAGGATGCGGCGGTGGTCGTGCATCATGGGCTCGCCCGGGATCGGATGCGGGATCGGCCGGATGCGCGCCGCCTCGGGCACGAGTCCGGCCTCGTAGAGCAGCTCGTAGCGCTGGAGGACGAGCTCCTCGTTCCAGCTCCGCTCGCTCGCGCCGAAGCCGATATCGATGCGCTGCGCGCGCTCGCGCCGCAGCGTCGGGT
>DASVOY010000676.1:0-2839 GCA_036383115.1 Allostellaceae bacterium | reverse complement strand
GCGCAGGATTCCGTGCCGGGGCGGAGCCGGCTCTGGCCCGAGTTCCAGCGACGGCGCGGCGACAAGACCGACCAGCTCGTCGCCGCCGCGGCGGCCCAGAACGCGGGCCAGGCGCCGGGGATCGGCACGCCCGACGACATGCGCCGCCATCTCGCCGACTTCCAGGCCGCGGGGATCGACCAGATCATCTTCCTGCAGCAGGCCGGTCGCAACCGCCACGACCACATCTGCGCCGCGCTCGACCTCTTTGCCCGGGACGTCATGCCGGAATTCCAGGCCGAGGCCGAGGCGCGCGAGGCCGCCAAGGCGGCGGTGCTCGCGCCCCACATCGCCGCGGCGCTCGCCCGCAAGCCCCGCATGCCTCCGCTGGCCGATGACGAGATCCCGGTGGTCAAGGCCTCGACCGCCAAGGCCCAGATCGGCGGCAGCGTGACGTGACCTACCACGTGCGACGGCTCCCACCCCGAGCCTCCCCGCCCCGCGGGCCCGCGCAGCGGGAGGGTGGGGCAGCCGCGCATTAACCAAGTTCAATTCTTGGCAGCGGCGGATGCCCGAGACGCCATTTCCCAGACCGCCGCGCCGCCGTGGTGATCGCCTGAGTTTACCAAGTATTACCCAAAATATTGATGCCGTAGGCCGAAATGCCGTAGCTATAAGCGGTATATGCACCCCGGATGATCGCGACATATACTCGTAGCCAGCCAATTTTACTAAAATGCTACTAAAATCTCGCGCAAATATGCTTGGTATTGCCGGAAAATGATGCTTTCTTTTCCGTTAAGCGCACGGGCTGGCGGCAGCCAATGGCAGCCGCAGCACCTTAAAAGCGCCTCACCGGAAGGGAAAGAACGATGGCCACTTCGATTGTCAGACGGTTTCGGCCAACGCGGATGCCCGCCGATACCCGCGGGCTCCGCCTGCGAACCGCAGAGTCACGGCGCCAGCTCTCGAGCCGGCGCCGGTCTCATGGCGCGAGAAACGCCGTGCGCCTCCCGACGGGAGCGCTGCCCCGGCGCGCGCCGGTCGCGGCACGGGTCGCCCGGTCCCGGCCTGCGGCGCACATCGTCGCCACCAAGCCGCGCCACCCGGCGAAGCTGGCCTGCTCGCTGATGCTGGTCCTCATGGGCATCAGCATCTGGGCTTCGGCACTCTACGGCGCCGATATGCTTTCCTTCCCGCGCGCCTCGACCGCCGCCGCCGAGGTAGCCGCGCCGGCGGCGCCACCCCCCGACGACGGCACTCCGGCTCCCCAGCCCGATACCGACGTGGCGGCCGCCTATGGCATGTCCGAGAACGTCTGGCACGCCATCGAGTACGCGACCCAGGCGGTCGGCGTCGATGCCGTCTATCTGGTGGCCGTCGCCGAGCGGGAGTCGGGCTTCGATCCGGCCATCCGCGCGCCCACGACCTCGGCGACCGGGCTCTATCAGTTCACCGAGGACACCTGGCTGCGCGTCATCAAGGTCTTCGGCTCCCGCCACGGGCTCGACGCCTACGCGCGGCAGATCGGCATCGACGAGTATGGCGATGTCACGGTATCGCGGAGCGCGCGCGCCAAGCTGCTGCAGCTGCGCAACGATCCGAAGCTCTCGGCGCTGATGGCGGCGGAGCTCGCGCGGGACAACAAGGCGCGGCTCGAGCGGGTTCTGGGCCGCGACGTGACGCCGGCGGAGACCTACCTCGCGCACTTCCTGGGCGTGTCCCAGGCGGCGCGGATCATCGCTGCGGCGCATTCCCGTCCGCATGTCTCGGGCGCGCGGCTCCTGCCGGCGGCGGCGCGGAGCAATCCCGCCGTGTTCAGCCCGGCCGGACGCGCCGCTTCCGCCGGGGCCATCGTCGGCAAGATCGAGTCCTACTTCGACCGCGAGGTGCCGCGCTCGGCGCGGATCTGATCGGGCGAGCCGACGATCGTGACCTCGTGAGTTGCCCACCCTCCCGGCGCGGTCGCCTCCGCCGCGCCGGGAGGGTGGGTCGGGGCGCGAGGAGGCTCGTGGCCTCTGATTGGCAGCACTGCGGCGCGCCGGCGCGCTTCAAATAACCGCGACCCTTCCCATCGCCGATTGACGCCGTCCGGTATCGGCGTCAGACTTGATTCCAAATCAAGCAATACAACCAAGCACGGGTTCGCAAGGGGAGGAACTCATGAAGGTCAAGCTGGCATTGCTGATGTCGACATTCGTCGGCGCTTTGGCGCTGACGTCCGGCGCCGCCTTGGCGCAGAGCGATTGCACCAAGCTGGTTCCGCCGTCGCCCTTCGGCAAGGACGACCAGACCGGCGCGACCAACCGCGTCACGCCCGCCGTCACCAAGGCGGCAGCAGGGGAGATCCAGAGCGGCAAGGTCACGACCTTGACCAATCCTCTGGTCGACGGCGTGCCGCTCTTCGGCACACGCTTCACCAAGACGATCCTGACGGCGGCGACGCTCGCCCCCGGCGCCTCGCTCGGCGAGAACCAGACGACCTACATGGAGGACACCTGGCTCAGCCAGAGCCATGTCGGCACGCATCTCGACGGCATGGGCCATATCGGCCGCCTCGACTGCTATTACAATCAGACGCCGATGGGCAAGTACATCAACCAGAACAACATGACGCGGCTGGGGCTCGAGCACCTGAAGTCCTTCGCCACGCGCGGCGTCATCATCGACGTCGTGCGCGTCCATCAACAGGCCAACAAGCTCAAGAGCAACGCCGCCTGCCGCAAGCCCTGCCTCGACAAGGGCACGGTGATCACGCCCGAGGACCTGCAGGCCGGGCTCAAGATGTACAACGTGACCTTGCGCGAAGGCGATGCGGTGTTCATCAACACCGGCTGGGGCGACATCTTCTCCCAGTATC
>DASVOY010000675.1:0-2413 GCA_036383115.1 Allostellaceae bacterium | reverse complement strand
CGCCGCGTCTACGAGGCCGTGGTGCTGAAGGTGCTGGGCGCGACGCGGAGCGACGTGACGCGCGCCTTCCTCATCGAGTACGGCATTTTGGGCTTGACCACGGCGGCGATCGCCGCCTGCCTCGGCACGCTCGCCGCCTATCTCGTGCTGACCCGGGTCATGCACCAGGAGTGGAGCTTCATGCCGGCCGTCGTCGTCTCCACCGCACTGATCGCCACTGCGCTGACGCTCGGAATCGGCTATGCTGGCACGTGGCGGGCGTTGGGCGCCAAGGCGGCGCCCTTCCTCCGCATCGAGTGTGGGTCGCCATGCCTGTCGTTGTCGTCCTGCTCGGCTTCCTCCTGCTCGCCGCCCCGGCCCGGGCGGAGGCGCCGCAGCCCGTGCCGCCGCATCAGACCGAGGAATGGCAGCAGGCCGAGAAATACGCGCGAGACGCGCTGGAGAACCTAGCCCGCTCGCTCGACTCGATGCTCCAGGCGATGCCCTACGGCCCGCCGCGGATCGACAGCGACGGCAATATCGTCATCCCGCGCCAGCACCCGCATCCGCTGCCGCCCGGCAACCGCGACGGCCCGACCCGCAGCTGAGCGGCGCTGACGCCCTCGTATTGAATTGCCCGACGATCATGCCAATATCTCAGGACAAACCCGCAACCCTGTGAGGTTTTAGGGGGTCATATGTCATACGATTCGGGTAACCGCTGGACAGCGCGCGCCGCGATACCGCAAGTCGAAATCGATGTCGGCCTGCGCCAATACATGCTGCGCGTCTACAACTACATGGCCGGCGGCCTGGCGGTCACCGGCATCGTCGCCTACCTCTCGCAAGGCATCTATCAGCAGTACATCATCGGCACGCCGCTCTACTGGGTGGTGCTGCTCGCGCCGCTCGGCTTGGTGATGGTGCTGAGCTTCGGCATCCAGAAAATGAGCCTGCAGGCCGCGCAACTCACCTTCTGGGCCTATGCGGCCCTGATGGGGCTGTGGTTCTCCGGCATCTTCCTGCTGTTCACCACCGAGAGCATCGCGCGGGTATTTTTCATCACCGCGGGGACCTTCGCGGCGACGAGCCTCTACGGCTACACCACGCGCACCGATCTCTCGCGCTTCGGCTCGTTCCTGATGATGGGCCTCTTCGGCATCATTATCGCCAGCCTCGTCAACATCTTCATCGGCTCGTCCGCGATCCAGTTCGCGGTGTCGGTGATCGGCGTCATCGTCTTCGTCGGCCTCACCGCCTACGATACGCAGCGCATCAAGGAGATGTATTTCGAGGGCGATGGCGCGGTGGTCGCCGGCAAGAAGGCAATCATGGGCGCGCTCGCGCTCTATCTCGACTTCATCAACCTCTTCCTGCTGCTGCTGCAGTTCCTCGGCGTCCAGCGCCGCGACTGAGCGCATCGACAGATCGACGGAAAAGGACCCGCCACCGCGCGGGTCCTTTTTTGTGGGCGCAGTTACGACCGGCCGTAGACCGGCACCACCCCGCCGCGCGTCACCTTGTTCTCGGGCGAGGCCAGGAAGAGGATGGTCGCCGCTACCTCCTCGACCTTGGGCCAGAGCGCGTAATCGGCCTTCGGCATCGCCTTGCGGTTGGCGGGCGTGTCCATGATCGATGGCGCTACCGCATTCACCAGGATGCCGTCTCCCACGACCTCCTGCGCCAGCGCCTCCGTGAGCGCGGCAACGCCCGCCTTGCTCGCGGTATAGGCCGTCATGCCGGCGCCGCCGCGCGGCTCGAGCGCGGGCCGCGCCGCGACATTGACGATGCGCCCGCCGCCCGTGTCCTTCATCGCCCGAACCGCCGCGCGGCAGCACAGGAAGCAGCTCACCAGGTTCATCTCGAGCTGTGCCATGAGCGCGCCTTTGTCGGTGTCCGCGACCGGCGCCATGGCGAAGCCGCCGGCGATGTGGATGGAGGCCCATAGCCGCTCGATCCCCCCATAAAGCCGCGCCACCGCGGCTTCATCCGCGAGGTCCGCGCCGCCGACGAGCGTCACGCGCGAGTTGCCGCGATGGGGGAATTGTTGCGCCTCCGCCTCGTGAATGTAGGGCACGCGGCAGGTTGCGCCGCGCTCGAGCAAGGCGCCGACGACGGCGCTTCCGAGCGCGCCGGTACCGCCGGTGACGACGATGTGGCGATCGCGATAATCCATGATGTTTCCCCGGGCATGGTGACCGTTACCAAGCTTACTCCGCCCATCGCGAGAATCCGAGCGAAGCGCGTCCTGATGCAGAACCCTGCCGTCACGGCGGCGTTATGCAGAGATGGCTGCTCTCGAGCGCAGCGATATCGCCGCAGTGCCCGCAGCCGCCGCGCGGCCGCGGGTGGTGATCGTCGGCGGCGGGTTCGGCGGACTCGAAGCGGCGCAGCGCCTCGCCAGCGCGCCGGTCGAGGTCATCATCATCGACCG
>DASVOY010000674.1:0-2887 GCA_036383115.1 Allostellaceae bacterium | reverse complement strand
TCGCTGGCGATAGGGGCTGCAATAGGATCCTGCGTCCTTCGACGGGCTCAGGATGAGGCGATTTTCGCTACGGCATCGACCAAAGATGCCGTACTCAACTTTCCTCATCCTGAGCCCGTCGCAGGACGCATGGGCGGGCTTGCAGCGCCGGCGGCGGCAAACGCCGCCGGGTCGACATCGCGCAAGTGACAGGCGACGAAATGGCCGGGCTTCACTTCGCGCATCGTCGGCTCCTCGACGCGGCAGCGCGCTTCGGTGTAGGGGCAGCGGGTGTGGAAGCGGCAGGCGGCGGGCGGGTTGATCGGGCTCGGCACGTCGCCGGTCAGGATGATGCGCTTGCGCTTGGCGTCGGGGTCGGGGAGCGGCACCGCCGACAGGAGCGCCTCGGTGTAGGGATGAAGCGGCGCCGAGAAGAGCGAGTCCTTGTCGGTGATCTCGACGATCTTGCCGAGATACATCACGGCGATGCGGTGGCTGATGTGCTCGACCACCGCGAGGTCATGCGCGACGAAGAGGTAGGACAGGCGGAATTCCTGCTGCAGATCCCGCAGCAGGTTCACCACCTGCGCCTGCACCGAGACGTCGAGCGCCGAGACCGGCTCGTCGCAGACGATGAGGCTCGGATTGAGTGCGAGCGCGCGGGCGATGCCGATGCGCTGGCGCTGGCCGCCGGAGAACTCATGCGGGTAGCGCCGCATCGCCTCCTCGCGGAGCCCCACCTTGGCGAAGATCGCCGCGACCCGCTCCTTCAGCACCGCGCCGCGCGCCACGTCGTAATTGACGAGCGGCTCGGCGACGATGTCGCCGACCGACAGCCGCGGGTTGAGCGAGGAGTACGGGTCCTGGAACACGACCTGCATCTCGCGGCGGTAGGGCCGCATCTGATGTGGCTTCAGATGGTCGATGCGCTCGCCGCGCAGCTTGATTGTGCCGGCGGTGGGCTCGATCAGCTTCAGGATTGCCTTGCCCGCCGTCGACTTGCCGCAGCCGGATTCGCCCACGAGGCCCAGCGTCTCGCCTTCAGCGATGTCGAAGCTGATGCCGTCGACCGCATAGACCTGTCCCACCGTGCGCGACAGCAGCCCCTTGCGCACCGGGAAGTGTTTCTTCAACCCCGCGATCTCAAGGAGCGGTGGTTTCCTCGGCGCGGTCATGGCGGCGGGAGCCGGTCGGATTCGAAGCAGGCGGCGAGATGCGCGGGCGCTTTCGCCTCGAGCGGCGGCGCCTCGCGCCGGCAGCGCTCGACGGCATAGGCGCAGCGCGGGGCGAAGGCGCAGCCGATGATCGGCTTGCGCAGCGACGGCACGGTGCCAGGGATCTCGGCGAGGTGCGGCGCGCGCTTGCCGCCCAGCGTCGCGCCGAGCCGCGGCACCGAGGCCAGCAGGCCCAGCGTGTAGGGATGGCGCGGATGCCGGAACAACTCGCGCACCGGCGCCTCCTCCACCTTCCTTCCGGCATACATGACGACGACGCGCTCGGCCATCTCGGCGACGACACCGAGATCATGGGTGATGAGGATGATCGCGGCGCCGATCTTGGCCTTGAGCTCGCGCATGAGGTCGAGGATCTGCGCCTGTATCGTCACGTCGAGCGCCGTGGTGGGCTCGTCGGCGATGAGGAGCTTGG
This sequence comes from Allostellaceae bacterium, assembly GCA_036383115.1. GTDB lineage: Bacteria > Pseudomonadota > Alphaproteobacteria > ATCC43930 > CGMCC-115725 > DAHUYF01. The sequence continues at coordinate 1,261 of DASVOY010000674.1, read as the reverse complement.
GATTGCAGGCCAGCGCCATGGCGATCATCACGCGCTGCCGCATGCCGCCGGAGAGCTCGTGCGGATATTGCCGCGCGCGGCGTTCGGGCTCGGAAATGCGCACCAGGCGCAACATCTCGACGGCACGATCCTCCGCCGCACGGGCATCGAGGCCCTGATGCAGCACCAAGGTCTCGCCGATCTGGCGTGATACCGTGAGCACCGGGTTCAGCGAGGTCATCGGCTCCTGGAAAACCATCGAGATCTCGTTGCCGCGGATGCGCCGCATCTGGGATTCGTCGAGGCCGAGAAGGTCGGCGCCCTCGAAGCGGATGGCGCCGCCGACGATGCGGCCGGGCGGCGACGGCACGAGGCGCAGGATCGAGAGCGCGGTGACGCTCTTGCCGCAGCCGGATTCGCCGACCACGGCGAGCGTCTCGCCGGACCCGACCGCATAGGACACGCCGTCGACCGCGCGCACCACGCCGTCGCGGGTGAAAAAATGCGTCTTCAGATCGTCGATGGCGAGGAGCGGTGCGCTCACGGGAGGCGCTCTCACATGCGCCGCGCGAGCCTGGGATCGAGTGCGTCGCGCAAGCCGTCGCCGACCAGGTTCACCGCCAGCACGGTCAGCGACAGGAAGATGCCGGGGAAGATGATGAGGTAGGGCTTGATCTGGAAGTAGCTGCGCCCGTCCGCCATGATGTTGCCCCAGCTCGGGATCTGCGGCGGCGTGCCCGCGCCAATGAAGCTCAGGACGGCCTCGGTGATCATGGCGGAGGCGCAGATATAAGTCGCCTGCACCAGCACCGGGGCGATGGTGTTGGGCAGGATGTGGCGCCACAGTGTGCGGAAGAAGCCGGTGCCCGCCGCCATGGCTGCCTCGACGAACGGCTGCTCGCGCAAGCTCAGCACGACGCCGCGGACGAGGCGCGCGACGCGCGGCACTTCCGAGATGGTGATGGCGAGGACGACGTTGCCGAGGCTCGCCTTGGTGAGCGCCATGAGCGCGATCGCCAGCAGCACCGGCGGAATCGACATGAGCCCGTCCATGAAGCGCATGATGATGGTGTCGGCGATGCGGCTGAAACCGGTGACGAGACCGATGGCAAGGCCGATCACCGTACTGAGCAGGGCGACGCCGAGCCCAACCGCGAGCGACACGCGCGCGCCATAGAGGGTGCGGCTGTAGACGTCGCGGCCATAGGCGTCGGTGCCGAACCAGTAGAGCTCCGACGGGACGCGCAGCCGCCTGGCCGGCGCGACGTGCAGCGGATCGATC
>DASVOY010000673.1:0-6680 GCA_036383115.1 Allostellaceae bacterium | reverse complement strand
CGGGCATGCCGACCCCCACCGTCCCCCGCCGGTCCAGCGCCGTCTCGAGACCCTCGACGAGTTCCCGCAGCGCAGCAATGGTGCCGGCGTAGTCGCCCGCCGGTGTGGCGATGCGCCGGCGCAGCAGCATCGCGCCGTCGCGACCGAGCGCCGCCGCCTCGATCTTGGTCCCGCCGAGGTCAATGCCGATGCGCATCGCCTGTCAACCGCCGGTGCGGCCCATTTGGTAACCAATAGTTACGAAGTCTTAACGTAAACCAAACTATAGGTGTAAGGGCGCGAGGGACGACCATGAGAATCCGTACCGAGCCGTCATCGAGACCTTGCGGCTGCCGCCGCGGCGGTGTCGTTCGCTCCGTAGGGCCCGCGCGTCCGAACACAAGGATCTTGCGATGACCAAACGGAGAAGCAAACGGGTTCTCATCGTCGAGGACAACGACCTCAACATGAAGCTCTTCCACGACCTCCTGGAGGCGCATGGCTACGCGACGCTGCAGACCAAGGACGGCATGGAGGCGCTGAAGCTCGCCCGCAAGCATCATCCTGACCTCATCCTCATGGACATTCAATTGCCCGAGGTCTCCGGCCTCGAGGTGACGAAGTGGATCAAGGAGGACGACGATCTGAAGGCGATCCCGATCATCGCCGTCACCGCCTTCGCCATGAAGGGGGACGAGGAGAAGATCCGCGAGGGCGGTTGCGAGGCCTATATCGCCAAGCCGATCTCAGTGGCCAATTTCCTGCAGACCGTCGAACGGTTCCTGAGCTGAGATCGGCCCATGTCGGCGCGCGTCCTGGTTGTCGACGACGTTGAGGTCAACGTCAGGCTGCTCGAGGCGAAGCTGTCGAGCGAATATTTCACCGTCATCACGGCGTCGAGCGGCGAGGCGGCGCTGCGCGCGGTGCGCGACGAGCATCCCGACATCGTGCTGCTCGACGTGATGATGCCGGAGATGGACGGCTTCGAGGTGTGCCGGCGCCTCAAGGCGGACGCGCGGACCGCCGACATTCCGGTGATCATGGTGACGGCGCTCTCGGAGGTGTCGGACCGTGTGCGCGGCCTGCAGGCCGGCGCCGACGACTTCCTCACCAAGCCGGTGAACGACGTGGCGCTGTTCGCGCGCGTCCGCTCGCTGGTCCGCTTGAAGCGCATTGCCGAGGAATGGCGCCTGCGCGAAGAGATCTATGGCCGCTTCGACAATGTCATCGGCGACGTCCGGCCGACCGAGGATCTCAGCTCCGGGCGCGTCGTGCTGTGGGAGGAGAGCCAGTTCGCCGGCGACCGCATGGCCGAGATGCTCCAGCCCGTCGCCGCTGAAGTGCTGCGGCCCTCGGGGCCCGATGCGTTGCGCGAGATGGTCGATGCTTCCATCGATCTGGTCATTCTCAGCCTGTCGGGGCAGCGCGACGCGTTGCGCCTGCTCGCCCAGCTCCGCGCCGCCGAGGCGAGCCGGCTCGTGCCGATCCTCCTCGTCGCCGACGGCGACGAGCTGCCGCGGCTCGCCAAAGGGCTCGATCTCGGTGCCACCGACTACATCGTCCGTCCGCTCGACCGCAACGAGCTGATCGCGCGCGCGCGCACCCAGATACGCCGCAAGCGGCTGCAGGACCGGCTCGTCGACAATTATCAGCGCCGGCTCAAGCTCGCGCTGACCGACAGCCTCACGGGCCTCTCCAACCGGCGCTATCTCATGGCGCATCTCGACGAGCTCATGTCGCGGACCGCGGACGGGCATGGCGGCCCTGGCGTGCTGATGCTCGACATCGACTATTTCAAGCGGGTCAACGACACGCACGGCCACACCGCGGGCGATGCCGTGCTGCGCGAAGTGGCCTCCCGCATCGCCCGCCACGTGCGTGGCTTCGACTTGGTGGCGCGCTATGGCGGCGAGGAATTCGTCGTCGTGATGCCGGATACCGGGTTGCCAGTCGCCACCATCGTCGCGGAGCGTCTGCGCAACGTGATCGCCGAGAAGCCGATCACCCTCGATGGCGGCGATGGCGAGGCCAATGTCACGGTGAGCATCGGCATCGCGGTGGCGCGCGAGGGGGGCGACACCGCGGCGGCGCTGCTGCAGCGGGCCGACAAGGCGCTTTACGGCGCCAAGGCGAGTGGCCGCAATTGCGTCTACAGCTCGATCGTCGAGACGCTGCCGATCCCGCAGGCGCTGCCCTAAAAGGGCCGCCGGCAGCAAAAAAGCCGCCCTCTGGGGAGAGCGGCCTCGGAAAGGCCGGTGGCTGGCACCTGGCGCTATTTTATCTTCGATTCCTTGAAAACGACGTGCTTGCGCGCAACCGGGTCGTACTTCTTGAGCTCCAGTTTCTCGGTCTTGGCCCGCGGGTTTTTCTTCTTCACGTAGAAGAATCCCGTATCGGCGCTGCTGACCAGCTTGATAAGGACAGTATTGGACTTGGCCATGGCCGGCGATCCGTCGTTCGGTGTTTATACATGTCTATGCAGACGAGTCGGAGAACATAGCCTGCCGCCCCATTGTGTCAAGCATCTGGGCGCGAATGATTGGGAACCCGCGCGAAAAACCCGCTGTTGAACCTGCATCGGGACAATCAGCCAGATCGGGTATTGCCATGCGCATCGGAATTTTTGGCGTCGTTGCCCTGGGCCTGCTTACGGCAGCCTGCGGCAGCAATACAACACAGCGTTCCGCATCGGGCGGCCTGACCGGCTTGGCCACCGGCGCGATCATCGGCGGCCCAGTCGGAGCGATCGCCGGCGCGGCAGTGGGCGCGGCGGGCGGATGGGCCATGCCGGAAGGGGCGGATACGCTCGCGCTCAATGCGATCCACAAGGAAAAACAAGTCGCCGGCGGCGCGCTCAACGAGGTGGGCCTCGGCCAGACGGCGAGCGGCTCTTCGACTTCGCCGCAAGCCAGCGCCTCCAGGCAGACCGCCAAACAGGCGCAGGCCGAACTGCAGCGCGAGGGTCTCTATCGTGGTCCGATCGACGGCATCGTCGGTCCGGAAACCAGGCAGGCGCTTGCCGCCTATCAGGCCCGCGAGGGGCTGCAGCAGACCGCGAGCCTCGACCGGGACACGGTCGAGCGTATGAACCTGCGCACCCCGTCCAGCCAGACTGCGCAGGAGAACCGCAACGCGGCGACCAGCGGCAGTTCGACGCCGCAGCCGCCCTATGATCAGGGGTCGGGCACCTCGAATCCGAATGAGCCCAGCGCGACCACCCCTGCCGGCAACACCAACGGAAGCACGTCAACATCGACCGACACCGGCAGCAACCCGGGCTCGAGCGACAACGGCACCAGCCGCTGAGCCAACACACGGGCGCCTGACGCGCCTGACCATAAGCGCCCGCCGATCTCTGCACGCTGCGGAGGCCGGCGGCCGCGACTTTTTGCCGCCGCGAGCGGCGATCGCTTTGAGATGCCGCGGCGACCTGTAGCGCCCCGGCCATTCCGCCGACCGAGAGGCTCGGCCATCCCTATCCGCTGCCCCCGTCCTCGCGAAAGGAAAAATTAACCATAAGTCGCGAAGGTCGACACGTTCGACCGCACGGTGGCGCGCGATGATCATTGACCACGGAACCGTTACCCTGACCAGCGGGCTGGCCTCATGCGAGGTTGCCCCGCGTGCCGGCGGCGCCGTTGCCGGCTTCTGGTGGAAGCTGGGCGACGAGCGCATCGACTGGCTGCGGCCCGCCGCGCCGGCCGCGGTGGCCCGCGGCGACGCGCGGCAGATGGGCTGCTTTCCCATAGTCCCCTACGGCAACCGCATCCGCGAGGGGCGCTTCCTGTTCTGTGGCCGCGAGGTGATCGAGAGCCCGGCCCCGGAGACGCGTCATGCGATGCACGGCCATGGTTGGCGCGCAGACTGGGCCATGGTGGAGCGCGGCGAGGACCGTCTCGTCCTTGAGTATCAGCACGCGCCGAGCGCTTGGCCATGGTCCTACCGCGCACGGCAGAGCTTCGCACTGACGCCGGAGGCCCTTTCGGTCACGCTCGAGATCGAGAACCTGTCCGACGACCTGATGCCGGCGGGCCTGGGATTTCATCCTTTCTTTCCGCGCACCCCCGACGCCACGGTCGAGGCCGCCACCGCCGGCGTATGGCTCACTGATGCCGAGATCCTGCCGACGGAGAAGACGGCACTGCCGCCGGGCTGGGACCTCGCCCAAGGGCGCCGCATCGCCGAACTCGCGCTCGACAACGTCTTCACCGGCTGGAGCGGAAGCGCGATGATTGCCTGGCCGGAGCGGCGCGCGAGGCTCGCGCTCGAAGCGTCGCAGCCTATGCTCTCCTTCCTCGTCGTACACACGCCGCGCGAGCGCGATTACTTCTGCGTCGAGCCGGCGAGCCATTGCACCGACGCCATCAACCTCGCCCGCGAGGGCGTACCCGACACCGGCCTTCGCGTGCTCGCTCCCGGCGCCCGCCGCAGCGCCACGGTCACGCTGCGGCCGGAGTTGATGTAGGAGCGTCTCCCCCCTTTTTTGACGCAGGGAAAGCGCCTAAGCTCACTCTTGCTGGAGCGGGCTCGTGGGAGCGAACCCATGCGTCGCTCCCGAAGTTGTCCCATGCACTCGTTTGATCGCGCGAGGGGAGAGATGCAGGACGATACAAACCGCAAGAACGGCCGGCAGCGGGCGGGCGTCCGCGCGGCAGGCTCCACGGAAGACGCGGCGCGCGCGGTGGGGGATTCCATCCGCCAGGCTTTCCTTACGCATATGAGTGAGCAGCAGCGGCAATTCCCGCTGGCGGCCGTGGCCGGGCGCCGGTCGACCGAACGCGGCAGCAACCGGGAACTCGCAAAAGAGATCCGCCAGCAGCAGCACACCGGAAACCACGGCGAGGAGGCGGTCGCCGGCGATGTCCGCGGCGGCACGCGCGCCGGCGCTGAGAACGTCGAGCCGAAGAGGCGCCGCGGCGACTCCTAGCCGGACTCGGCGTTCTCGCCGAGCTTGGCCGCGGTCACGGCGAGCGCGATGCGCAGCGCCCGCTCCATGACGGCGAAATCCATCGAGGCGAAGTCGGCACGGTGGGAGAGGTCGAGCCGGCCCGCGCGCGCCTCGGCGAGCAGCGCCGCGACCTGTTCCGGCACATAGGGCAGGTGGATGAAGCCGCAGGGAACGCGCGCGCCGTGCCGCTCGATGGCGCCGAGCAGCGCGTAGAGCGCGGCGTTGCACAGATACGTGCCGGCCGTGGTGGAGAGCCGCACGGGAATGCACTCGGCGAGCATGGCGCGCTCGATCGCGCGCAGCGGCAAGGTCACGGCGAGCGCGGTGGCGCCTGCGGGCACGATCGCGGCATCGGCGGCCGACGCCTCGGCATTGTCCGGGATGGCGAAATCGGCGAGGTTTACGGCAAGGCGCTCCAGCCGGATCGTTGGCTCGCCCGGCCATAGGCCGAGCGCGATGACGGCGGCCGGCCGCAGCTCGGTGAGCCAGGCCTCTAGGCGCTCGGCCAGCCCGTCGAGGACCACCGGCAGCGTGCGTCCGACCACGGCGAGCCCGCCAATGCGCGTACCGTCGAGGGCCGTCGCCAGCCGCGCCGACGGATTGAGCGAGCGCCCGCCATAGGGCTCGAAGCCGGTGATCAGAGCCTTGCGAATCATGCTCGGTACCCGACACGTTGCTCGTGAGTATAATCCCGCATTCCCTATACGAAAGTGCAGGTCGCCTGGTGCGCCCGTGATCGCCGAATGCGCGCTGTCCGGCCATCGGCGTGCGAACATTGCCGGCCCCGGCGCAATCGTAAATTACATTTTCGGGAACCCGGGCCCGGCTCTGGCCGATTGTAGTGGCTGAATCACTTGCGTCAGAGGAACTGCGCGGTGGCGTATCTGGATCTGAGCCGGGCGGTCCGCGGCGTCGACTCCCTGTTGCGCCAGCGGCAGGGCATCCAGGAATTCACCGCCGACGAAGCCTGTCTCTTCCGTGTCTCGATGGCGATGGCGGAACGCGCCTTGATCCTGTCCGACGGCACCGTGCTGCGCGAGGGCGATGCGGTCCTTCAGCTCCATTTCTGGAACGAGCACCTGCCGGTCATGCCGAGCGCCGGCCCGAACGCCGCATGGGCCACTTTGATGAAGCGGCGCATGCGCCACTCGCTGGCGGTGGTGGCGGCCTATATCGAGGGCGAGCGGCAGCTTGATGCCGTCGGCGCGCTGCACGGCGCGCCGCCCTTCGCCAGCCGCGTCGGTGCGCTGCAGATGGTGCGCACGGCGCAGCGCTTCGGCTTCGACGTTATCGATCCCGATGCGCCGCCCGAATGGCGCGACCGCATCCACGCGGTGTTCGACAGTATGCTGCTCTGGGGTCTCGCCTATGCCTTCAATCCGGGCCGGCTCAGCGCGAAAAGCCGGGGGCTGTTGCGCCGCCGCTATCAGCTCTGGATCTCGCGGCGCAAGTTGGCGCTGTGTTACGGCACGGCCGGCGCTGCGCCGGCACGCGCCGAGTCCCATTGAGCCGTGGCGATGGAATCGGGCGCGCTTGTCGGCATTGCTGTCGCCGTGGCGTGGGCGATGATCGCCGCCTGGCTCATCCACCGCGCGGCGCGTCAATACGCCGCTTACGACACGCTGCGGCCGGAGGCGATCCGAGCCGGCGACGCGCCCACGCTTGGCGTGGTGGTGCCGGCGCGCAACGAGGCCGACGCGATCGGCCGCTGCCTCGGCGGACTCGCGGCGCAGGATTACCCGCCCGCGCGCCT
>DASVOY010000672.1:0-2693 GCA_036383115.1 Allostellaceae bacterium | reverse complement strand
CGGAAGAGCGCGCTGATCCAGCGGTTGAGCGGCCAGGAGGGCCGCGCCAGATCGACGGCGAAGCGGTCGAGCATGGCCACGACGTCGGCCGCCGCATACCATGTCTCCCCCGTGACCCAGCGGTTGGTGGTGAAGAGCTGCACCGGTGTGCCGTCTGCATCCATGGCGATGCCGACGAGGTGGCTCACCTCGTCGTTGTCGGCGCCCTGATTGGGCTGCGGCGCCGGCGGCACCGGCGGCCCCTCGGGCGCCGCCGGCGCGTCGGCGATGGCGAGTTCGGGCATCATCAGCGGCCGCGTGCCCGGCGGCATGCCGCGCGGCCGCAGGAAGGTATGGAAATGCCCGTGCTCCCGCGCCGGGCGCTGCGCCGGCGGATGGGCATGATAGAAGTACTGCGCGTGCGTCTCGGGATCGTAGACGTCGCCTTCGGGATAGTGCTTCCACTCGGCGATGCTCCCGGCGCCGCGCAGCACCTCGCCGAGGATGGTGTCGCCCGTCTTGGCGAGGACCCGCTGACATTCGAGCGCCTCGTGCCCTCCAACCATCATGGCTTCGAGCGCGGCCGGTCCCAAGCGGATCAGATCCACCATGCGCGGTCCCCCTCCGTTCACTTTATGTCCCGACGGGCACGCGCTGGCAAGGCTCCTAGCCGCCGACCTCGAGCGTCCAGCCCACCGCCTGCCGCATGGCGTCATGGAGGGCGGTGTTGAAGGCCTCGACGATGCCAGGCACCTGGTTCTCGCCCGCCGATGCCCGCGTCTCGACGCGCCGCTGTGCGATAATGCCGCGGTCCGGCATTTTCACCAGCTTGATACCGATCTCGACATGCGCCGAGGGCGGGCCGCCGCTGGTATAGTCCGCCTCGAAATGGCGCAGCTCGGGCCGCAGGATGTAATCCGCCCGAAGCGCCAGCGACTCGCGAGCGATGGCGCTGATGCGGCCGGAATTCTCGAAGGACTGCACCAGGAGCGACTGCACCAGCAGTGGCGCGCGGTCGGTCCACGCCGCGTCGGCAAAGTAGTCGATGCTGGTCGGGCTGCGGCTCAAGGCGATGCGATCCGTATCAAGCGCCGCCGCGCTCGTCGGCACGTCGACCAGCAGCTGCCACGCGACGCGCCGTCCCTCGGGCGGGAAGTCGCTCGCCGGCGTCAGCGTATAGAGCTTCGGCGGCGCGCTGCCCGCGGGCAGCAGGCTGGTGCAGCCGGCGGGCGACAGCGCCAGGGCGGCGAGAACCACGCGGCGCGGGAGGCGGGTCATCGCGGCTTATACCCTTCGCGGCGCTCGCCGAAGAAAAAACGCGCGGGGTCGCGCTGGATCTCGTCGGTGATGCGGTTGAGATTGGCGACCAGAGCGCGGGACTCGACCATGAGCTGGCTCAGCTGGTTCAGGCCGTTCTGGCCGAAATCGCGCAGCGGCGGGCGGTTCTCCTGCACCAGCGCATCCATGTGGTCGGCGAGGCGGTCGAGCTTGCGCGAAGCGTCGTCGATCGCCGTCAGCGTATCGCGCCCCGCCCCGCCCTTGGCGACGAGCTGATGCAGCTCGAGCACCGTGCCGCGCAGCTCATGCATGGTCGCCGCGGCGTCGCCCAGCGTGCTGTCGAGATCGCCGGCCCTTGCCGCGGCGACGGCACTCACCCGGCGCAGGTTGTCGAGCGTCTCCGATAGCGCCTGGCGGTTCTTCTCGTCGAAGAGCGAGGACAGCCGGTCGGCCACGTCGATGACGCGCGCGAGCGCCTCGGGCGCGCTCGTGACCACCTGTTGCAGCCCCGAGGGCCTGGATGCGATCACCGGGTAGCGCTCGCCCTCGCGGCGCTGCAGCGGCGCCGCATTCTGACTGCCGCCGGTGATGTCGATGAAGGCGATGCCGGTGAGGCCCTGGCTCTCGAGCGAGGCGACGGCGTCGGACTTGATCAGCGTCGTAGGATCCACCTCGATGGTGGCGCGCACCTGCTGCAGGTTCTGCGGGTTGATGCGGATCTCGACGACGCGGCCGACCTGGATGCCGTTGTAACGCACCGCCGAGCCCTGGCCGAGCCCGGTCACCGAGCCGGTGAAGTAGATGTCGTAGAAGGTGAATTCACGGTTGAACTCGACGCGCCCCAGCCAGAGCACGGCAATGACCACCCCGAAAATCACGGCGACCACGAAGGCGCCGACCGCGACATAATTTGCGCGTGTTTCCATATCCTATCCGTCGCTCCGCCCGACCGCGTCGCCGAGCGCCGCCCGCCCGCGCGGCCCCCGGAAGTAAGCCTGGATCCAGGGGTGGGGATCGCGCAGAAGCTCGGACATTGTGCCGATTCTCAGCCGCTTGTCGACCAATACGGCGATGCGGTCGCAGATGGCGACGAGGCTGTCGAGGTCGTGCGTCACCATGAAGACGGTGAGGCCGAGGCTGGTGCGGAGGTCGCGGATGAGCGCGTCGAAGGCGCCGGCGGCGATGGGGTCGAGGCCGGCGGTGGGCTCGTCGAGGAAGAGCAGTTGCGGGTCGAGCGCAAGCGCGCGGGCGAGACCGGCGCGCTTGCGCATGCCGCCCGAGAGTTCCGCCGGATATTTGGCGGCGGCGTCCGCCGGCAGGCCGACGAGCCCCACCTTGAGCGCCGCGATCTCGGCCATGAGCGGCGCCGACAGGGTCAGTTGCTCCTTGAGCGGCACCTGGACGTTCTGCGCCACGGTGAGCGAGCTGAACAGCGC
>DASVOY010000671.1:0-3046 GCA_036383115.1 Allostellaceae bacterium | reverse complement strand
CGGATGAAGGCGCAAGCTGTGATCGCGGCCTTGGCGCTGCTCGGCGGCTGCGTGTCGCCACCGATCGGGCCGACCGTGGCGGTGTTGCCCGCGCCGGGCAAGCCGCTCGAGAAATTCGCCGAGGAAGACGCCTATTGCCGGGAGTACGCCCGGCAACAGGTCGCTCTCGTTCCCGAGCAGGTCGACAGCCAGCTGATCGGCAGCGCGGTCGTCGGCACGCTGCTCGGCGCCGGGTTGGGCGCGGCGGTGGGGCGCGGCCCGGGCGCCGCGTTCGGCGCCGCGACGGGCACGCTCATCGGCACCGGGATGGCGTCGGGCAACGCCGCCTGGGCGCAAATGACCATCCAGCAACGTTACGACGTCGCCTACATGCAGTGCATGTACGCCAAAGGCAACCAGGTGCCGGGCTACACCGTCGTGGGCACCGCTCCGCCACCGCCACTGCCGCCGCCGGTGCGATGAACAAGCGCTCCCGCGCCCGTACCATCACCGCGGCAGATAGCCGCGCTCGGGGATGCCGGGATGGCGGGCGAGGATCTGGGCCGCTTCCGCCAGCAGATCGCGCGGGAGAGGATGGCCCGAGACCGTCAGCGGCGCCGGCGCCGAGCGCCATGCCGAGCCGTGGGCTAGCAGGTGATCGCCGGCGCGGTTCGCGTTCGAGAAGGCATTGCCGAACGGCACCTCCCCGGCCGCCTTGAACAGCGCCGCGATCTGGCGCGAGAGGAGCGCGGAGATATCCCTGGCCTGATCCGCCTTGCCGGCGTCGCGCAGGCGCAGGATGCGGCGGAAATCCTCGGCAAAGACATTGGCGGTGCTGAGCAGCCAGCCGTCATAGGGCCCCTCGGGCCGCAGCGCCTCGACATAGTCGCCTTCCGCGCCGCGCAGCATCACCACGCCCTCGATCGGCCCCGCCCGGGCGACGGTGTCGGCGCCGCTGCTGTCCTTGAACATGGTGATGCGCGGGTTCGCCGCGAGCGCGCGCAGGGTCGATGGCGCGATCGCGCATCCCGTGACCTGCGGCAGCTCATAGACCGCGATCGGTCGGCTCGTCGCCTCAAGCACGCGCTCGTAATGGCGGCGGATCGCGTCCTGGCCGGCATGCGCATCGGCCGGCGGGCACACCGCGAAGCCGGCGAAGTCCGCTGCCGGCATGCCCTCGGATTTGAAGTCCCGCTCGAGCGCCGCCGCCCATTCGACGACCTCGTCCGTGCTGCGGCGAAGCAGGCCGAAGAGCACGCGGGATGCGGGATCGAAGACGCCCGCGTCGCGCGCGAGCGCGGCGAGATCCAGCAGGTGGCCGAGCTCGAGTTCCCAGCCATCGCCGGTCGAGCCCGCCAGCAGGAACTGCCGGACATGCGGCCGGAGGCTCGCGACATGGGCCGCCATGCGCTCGCGATCGACGGCGACGCCGTCGTGCCGCCGGTAATGCGTCAGCAGCGGCATCCAAAGCGGGTCGCCGGGCAAGGCTCGCGATGTTGGGCCAGGGCTCATCCGTGCTGCTCCCCTGAGACCGCCGCTGCGCGATTCACCTGCGTCCTTCCTGCCGACGAGAACGCCGCCGGGCGATTGTCGTCATCGCCTGCACCATTTCGACGGGCCGTGTCCGGTTTCGATCGCGAACGTTCTTAATTAGCCGCGTTCAACAGATTGCCATCAGATTGCGGATCTCGGCCTCGATCTGATCCGCTCGCAGCGGCTTGAACAGGAGCTTGGCAACCGACCTCGCCTCGGTGGCGCGCGAGAAGTAGCCCGTCGCCAGTATGATCTTGAGGTCGGGACGCAAGAGCTTGGCTTGCTTCGCCAACTCGATCCCGTTGAGGCCCGGCATGACGACATCGGCAAACAGCACGTCGACATGCTCTTGGGCGAGGATGCGCATCGCCTCGTAGCCGTTGTCCGTCGCGAGCATGTGGAAGCCTCTCTGCGACAGGGCCTCCGTGATGACGCTGCGGACCTGTCGGTCATCCTCGACGAACAGGATGGTAAGGGCTTGTCCCACGCGACGATAACGCCTCCGATCACGATTTGATCGCCTGCCTATAGGTGCGCCGGACCACCAAGACGACCCCCTCTTTATGAGGATGGCAAATGGTAGTCGGATTGTAACGAGCCGGCACTCTATTCCCCGGCGGCGATTGGCTCGACGTCGCCCCGCCGCTTTTTCGACCGCTTCCAGAACGGCTTCGCCTCGAGGAAGCGGGCGACCTCGCGGCTCAGCCGGCGCTCGTTCTCGGCTACCATGCGCGCGAGCCAGCCCTGCATGATCGTGGCGCCGCGGCGCAGATCCTCGCCCGCCTCCGTCGCTGCCGGCAGATCGCCCATGAGCTCTTGCGCGGTGGTGACGTCGTTGAGCAGCCCGAGGTCGCCCTGCAGGCCCGAGACGCGCTTGGCCATGCGCGCGGCCGCCTTCGCCGGATACATCGGCTCGAAGGAATCGGCGCCGTAGCGCAGCTTCTTGAGGGCGATGCGCAGTTCGTGGCGGCCGGCCGCGTCGAGCGCGGCGAAGCGTTTGGCGAGCTTCCGGGCCTTGCGATAGCGCTTCTCGACGAGCCCGTCAGCGAGATCGCCCACCGGCGAGAGCAGCAGGACCGAGGTCTCCGATACCTGCTGCTGGCGCCAGCCGCGCATCTCGACCCATTCCATCAGCCGCAGCACCATGTCGGTATAGCGGGCCGAGGTCATGACCTCGCGCATAGCCGCGTAAGCCGCGCGCCGCTTCTCCTCGACCGCGCGCAGCAGCGCCGCGAGGTCACCGTCCTCCGGCAGAGCCTGCTGAACCGGGGCGGCGAGGACGGCGAAGATGTCCCAGTTGCGCGCCGCGCCGAGCGCATCGGCCAGCCATTTCATTTCGGCCGTCGCCTGCGCCCGCTGCGCGTCGGGGATCAGCGTCTTGAACAGGCCGAGCGTGGCGCGCAGGCGGCGCAGCGCCACGCGCATCTGATGCACGCCCTCGGCATCGCCGGCGAGCGCCGCGGGGTCGTTAGCGAGCATGTGCTCGAGCGAGCGGCGGACGATCGCCGCCAGCGCATCCTCCGCCGGCATGTCG
>DASVOY010000670.1:0-4809 GCA_036383115.1 Allostellaceae bacterium | reverse complement strand
GCGGATCGCGCGCCGATCTCATCGTTGGCGGCGAGCAGGGCGAGCACGATGAAGGCGGGCAGCGAGAGCACCAGCGCGCCCAGGAACCATCGCGCGGTCGCGGTCATCGAGCCCTCTCGCGGCTTTCTCCCTGTCCCTCGGGGCGAGGGCGGCGGGGTCAGCTCGTCGTAGCGACAGTCTTACTCGATCGCCTCGTGCGCGGCGAGGGCGGCGAGGTTGACGAAGTCGGAGACGGTGGCGCCCATCTCGACGATCTGCGCCGGCTTCTCGAGTCCCATGAGCAGGGGGCCGACCCGCCTGCCGCCGCCGAGCTGCTCCAGAAGCTGCGAGGCGATGTTGGCGCTGTTGAGTCCCGGCATGATCAGTACGTTGGCCGGGCCGGAGAGCCGGCAGAAGGGATAGCGCTCGCGCATCAGCGCGATGTTGAGCGCGACTTCGGCGCTCATCTCGCCGTCATATTCGAAATCCACTTTCCGCGCATCGAGAATGGCGACGGCGTCGCGCACGCGCCTTCCGGCCTCGCCGAGAGGATTGCCGAAACTGGAATAGGAGAGGAGGGCGACGCGCGGCTCCTGCCCCATCATCTGGCGGGCGCGGCGCGCCGACTGCACGGCGATGTCGGCGAGCTCCTCGGCGTCGGGCAGCGCGTGCTCGGTGGTATCGGCGATGAACACCGAGCGTCCGCGCGACAGCAGCAGGGCGTAGCCGCAGACGCGGTGCCCGGGCTTGGCGGCGATGACGCGCGTCACCTCCTCGAAGGCCGTGAAGTAGTTGCGCGTCGCGCCGGTGACCATGGCATCGGCATCGCCGCAGGCGACCATGCAGGCGGCGAAGGTGTTGCGGTCCTGGTTGACCATGCGCTGGCAGTCGCGGTGGAGCGCGCCCTTGCGCTGCAGGCGCTGGTAGAGGAAATCGGTATAGGTCTTGTTGGCGCGCGACAGTCGCGCGTTGTGGATCTCGAGATCGCCGGCGGCGCCGAGTCCCATGGCGCGCATGGTCTCGCGGATGCGCTCCTCGCGGCCGATCAGCACCGGCGTGCCGTAGCCGCTGTCGCGGAAGGAGAGGGCGGCGCGGATGGTCTTCTCCTCCTCGCCCTCGGCGAAGACGACGCGCTTGGGATTGGCGCGGACCTGATCGAGCGAAGCCTGGAGCGTCGCCGCGGTGGGATCGAGGCGGCTCTTGAGGCTGGCGCGGTAGGCGTCCATGTTGGCGATCGGCCGGCGCGCCACGCCCGAATCCATCGCCGCCTTGGCGACGGCCGAAGGCACCGCCCAGATCAGGCGCGGATCGAAGGGCGTGGGGACAATGTAGTCGGGCCCATATTGCAGGCGCTGGCCGGAATAGGCCGCCGCCACTTCATCGGGCACGTCCTCGCGCGCGAGCTTCGCCAGTGCATGCGCCGCCGCGATCTTCATAGAGTCGTTGATGGTGGAGGCTCGCACATCGAGCGCGCCGCGGAAGATGTAGGGAAAACCCAGGACGTTGTTGATCTGGTTGGGGTAGTCGGAGCGCCCGGTGCAGATGATGGCGTCGGGCCTCACCGCGCGCACGTCCTCCGGGGCGATCTCCGGGTCGGGATTGGCCATGGCGGCGATCATCGGCCTTGGCGCCATCGCCTTCACCATGGCCTGCGTCACCGCCCCCTTGACCGAGAGGCCGAAGAACACGTCGGCGCCGTCCAGCGCCTCGGCCAGCGTGCGGCATTTGGTGTTGACGGCATGCGCCGATTTCCACTGGTTCATGCCCTCGGTGCGGCCCTGGTA
Source organism: Allostellaceae bacterium (assembly GCA_036383115.1). Taxonomy (GTDB): domain Bacteria; phylum Pseudomonadota; class Alphaproteobacteria; order ATCC43930; family CGMCC-115725; genus DAHUYF01. Next base: position 3,046 of record DASVOY010000670.1, on the reverse strand, counting down.
GACGACGCCCTTGGTGTCGCAGAGGATGACATGGTCGTGCCGGAGGCCCATCGACTTCAACAGCTCGACGCAGGCGATCGAGGCGGCGCCGGCGCCGTTCACCACCATGTTGATCGATTTGAGATCGCGTCCGGTGAGGTCGAGCGCGTTCAGGAGCGCCGCGGTGGCGATGATCGCCGTGCCGTGCTGGTCGTCATGGAACACTGGAATGTCGAGGAGCTCGCGCAGACGCTGCTCGATGATGAAGCATTCCGGCGCCTTGATGTCCTCGAGGTTGATGCCGCCGAAGGCCGGGTGCAGGTAGCGCACGCAATTGACGAAGGCGTCGACGTCCTTGGTGTCGATCTCGAGATCGACGCCGTCGATGCCGGCGAAGCGCTTGAACAGCACCGCCTTGCCTTCCATCACCGGTTTCGCCGCAAGCGCGCCGAGATCACCCAGCCCCAGCACCGCCGTGCCGTTCGAGATCACCGCGACGAGGTTGCCCTTGGCGGTGTAGTCATAGGCGAGCGCCGGATCGCGCTGGATGTGCAGGCACGGGAAGGCGACGCCCGGCGAGTAGGCGAGCGACAGGTCGTGCGCCGTCGTCAGCGGCTTGGTCGGCGCGATCTCGAGCTTGCCGGGGCGGCCTTTGGCGTGGAACTGAAGGGCTTCTTCCTCGGTGATGCGGGTCTCGGGCTTATCGCTGGACGACAAGGCGCTTTCCTCATGCTGGCAGGGAACTCTCCCGTTCCCTTATTCTTTCAATGTGACTGCCAGTCTAGAGGAGAGGCGCTCGGGCCGTCAAAGTCGGGGGCCTCCGCGGGCGATGTGGCGGCGCAAGACTTGATCAACGCATTGCCGCCAGCCTCGCCACTACGGCCGGGAAGCCCAAAAACGGACACGGAGATCGGGTGCCGCCACCAGCAGTGGCGACCTGCGGAGCGTACGCCACGCCGGCGCACGGCGGCCGATGACGCGGCCCAGGCGACACGCAAAGAAGGCCGGCGCGGGCGCGCGAGCCTCAGGCCGAGAGGGCCATGCGCGCCCGCCACTCCACCGCCTCGAAGGCGGTGACGTCGGAGAGAAAGCGCTGGCCGCTGCCGTCGATGAAGACATGGCAGCCGAAGCGATACCACACGCCGTCGAGCACCAGGATCCCTTCATAGACATTGGCGACGCCGCCATCCTCCTCGGTAGTCGAGCGCATGAGCCGCGGCATGATCCGGGCGGTATCGCCGAGCACCACGCCGAGCCGGCCCATGAGGCAGCCCTCGCACAGCACCTCCTCGAGGTGCAGGCGGTGATTCGCCATGAGAAAATCATCGACGGTCTCGAACGCCTTCATCGCCCCCTCCCTTCACCGGACCGAGGGCACCATGTTATAAGCAGTTATCGAACAAATCAAGAACGCTGAGGATTGCCGAAAGCCCCCTGCTTCAGGTGGCCACGGAAACCTGTTTCTCTGAATGCGAGTGCCGGTTCGCTTTCCGTTGCGCCTAGGTCGCCGCTTGGTTCGTTTTACGCCATGCGTGCGGGGGCATGCTTCTATCAGCGCGGATGGTCAGCCGCCCGCCGCCGGTGCCGAGCGGCCATGCATATGGACGTGGCGGCCGCCGGTCTCCTCGAGCAGCCGCACCGCGGTGGCCTCGAGTTCGGGATCGTCGACGCGCACCCAGAGCAGCACGGCGCCACCACGGAGCGCGGCGGCGAATTCCGCGCTGTGCCGGTTGGCGGCATAGCGGTCGATCACTTCCTTGACCGCGGCGCCGCCGAGCCCTGCCGCCACCATTCCTCCGATCGCTGCGGCGACCGGCCCGCCCGAGAGCAGCACGATGCCGGCGATAGTGAGGGGGCCGATGAAGTTGACCTCGTCGGTTAGCCCGGCGAGCAGCGTCGAGCCGGGGGTGCCGCGATAGCCCGGCACATCGCCCGCCACCTCGAGCGAATCATGCGTCGCCAGCACCGAGAGGTCGGCGGGCTTGAACCCGGCCCCGAGAAGGCGGCCGACCGCGCGGCGGAACGCGGCCTTGTCGGCGAAGGCGGCGACCGCCTCGCGGATGACGGGGAAGGGCGGCTTTTGCGGCTCGGCAGGCATCGCGGATATTCTCCCTCCCCCGTGTTCCCCCGCTGGCAGGGGAATGCTCGTGTGCTCCGGCGCTCGCCGGCGAGCGCCGGTCGCCAACGCACCCCGCCCGTGATGAACGATACCGCACCGCGCCTCGCTCCTGATACCTTTTCCGGCGCGGTCCCGGCCCCGCCGCCCGCCGCCGAAGCGGCGACGCCGGCGATGGCGCAATATCTCGAGCTCAAGCGGCAGCACCCGGACTGCCTGCTGTTCTACCGCATGGGCGATTTCTACGAGCTGTTCTTCGAGGATGCGGCCAAGGCGGCGGCGGCGCTCGACATCCAGCTTACCAAGCGCGGCCGGCACGAGGGCGACGACATCCCGATGTGCGGTGTCCCCGTCCATGCCGCCGAGGCCTATCTGGCGCGGCTCATCCGCCAGGGCTTCCGCGTCGCAGTCTGCGAGCAGATGGAGGAGCCGGCCGAAGCCAAGAAGCGCGGCAGCAAGGCCGCCATCCGCCGTGCCGTGGTGCGCATCGTCACCCCCGGCACCATCACCGAGGAGAACCTGCTCGACGCGCGCCGCAACAATTACTTGGCCGCGCTCGCCGACGCCGGCGGAGCGCTGGCGCTCGCCTGGCTCGAGCTCTCGACCGGCGCCTTCCGGCTCCAGCCGGTGCCGGAAGCAGGGCTGGGCGCGGCGCTGGCGCGGCTCGAGCCCGGCGAGATCCTGGTGCCGGAGCGCCTGGTGCAGCGCCCCGAGCTCTTCGAGCTCCTCGGCGGCTGGAAGAGCGCGCTGACGCCGCTGCCCAATGCGCGCTTCGACAGCGAGAACGGCCGGAAGCGCCTGGAAGCGCTCTTCGCCGTGCGCGCGCTCGACGCCTTCGGCAATTTCGCGCGCGCCGAACTCGCCGCCGGCGGCGCGCTCGTCGACTATGTCAGCCTGACCCAGCAGGGCAAGCTGCCCGTCTTGCAGCCGCCGCGCCGGCTCGCGGCCGAT
>DASVOY010000669.1:0-2892 GCA_036383115.1 Allostellaceae bacterium | reverse complement strand
CAGCCATCGACGGCCATGCCCGCCGGCGGATCGATCAGCATCGCCGTCCGCCGGAGCGGCCGGAGCCCGATCGCGCGCGCTCCCGCCAGCGCGCCGACGACGTCGGCCCAGGCGCCGGCCGCATTCACGATGACGGCGGCGCCGAACGTGCCGATGCCGGTGTCGACCTGCCATAGCTCGCCGCGGCGGTTGAGGCGCAGCACCTCGGCTTCGCTCAGGACCTCCGCGCCTTGCGCCCTGGCCCCGCGCAGGAAACCCTGGTGCAGCGCGTGCACGTCGATGTCCATGACGTCGGTGTCGAGGATCGCCGCCGCTGCGTAGTCCGCGCGCAGCACCGGCACGAGCCGGCGTATGCCGTCGCCGTCGAGCGTCCGCGCCTGGGCGGGACTGATCAGGCGATGGGCGGCAAGGGCGTCGAGCTGATCCGGGCGCGCAATGAACAGGCAGCCGCGCGGCGTCACCAGCGGATGCTCCGCGAACCCCGGTGGCGGATTCTCGAAGAAGCGCCGGCTCCCCCGGTTGAGGGCGCGGATCGGAGCGTTGCCGTAGGTCTCGGCGAAGAGCGCCGCCGAGCGGCCGGTCGTGTGATATCCGGCAAAGGACTCGCGCTCGAGGATGGCGACGCGCGCGGTGCGGGCGAGGTGATAGGCCATGCCAGCGCCCGCGATCCCGCCGCCGATGATGATGAAATCGAACTGCTTCATGCGCCGCTCCGGTTCCTTGATAGGGCAACCGGTGGTCATTGTGCCAGCGCCGGCTTCAAGGATGGCGGCCGGGCCGCAGGGAGGATCGGCGTTGCCTGACGCACGAATTGACGCCGGTCAACGCCACACCTCCCCGTGCTGCCTATGCTTAAGAAGGTGGCTCGAATCTGCGAGGGCCTGCCTGTTGCGTCCGGCCGGCGCGCTCCACCAGCGACGGAGACAATGAGATGGCACTGAAGGCAGTCAATCCCGCGACGGGGGAGACGCTGGCTACCTACGACGAGATGACGCCGCAGGAGGTCCAGGGCATCATCCCCCAGGTCCATGAGGCCTTTCTGGCGTGGCGCGCCACCGGGTTCCGCGAGCGCGGCGAGCGGATGCGCAAGGCGGCGGAAGTGCTGCGGTCCAATGCAGCGGAATATGCTCGCCTGATGGCGCAGGAGATGGGGAAGCCCGTGCGGGACGGCGTCGCCGAGGCGCAGAAATGCGCGCTCGCCTGCGACTTCTATGCAGAGAACGCCGAGCGTTTCCTCGCCCGCGAACCGGTCCACACCGAAGCGCGCAAGAGCTTTGTCGCCTTCCAGCCGCTCGGCACCGTGCTGGCGATCATGCCCTGGAATTTTCCCTTCTGGCAGGTCTTCCGCTTCGGCGCGCCCGGGCTCATGGCGGGCAACGCCGCCGTGCTGAAGCACGCCTCGAACGTGCCGGGCTGCGCTCTCGCCATCGAGAATATCTTCCGCAAGGCCGGATTCCCCCAGAACCTGTTCCGCACGCTGATGATCGGCAGCAACCGGGTCGGCGCGGTGATCGAGCATCCGCTGGTGCGCGCGGCGACGCTGACGGGGAGCGGGCCCGCCGGCCGCGCCGTGGCGAGCAAGGCCGGGGCGATGCTGAAGAAGACGGTGCTCGAGCTCGGCGGCAGCGACCCTTATCTCGTGCTCGAGGACGCCGATCTCGAGCAGGCTGCGGCGGTAAGCGCCAAGGCGCGGCTGGTGAATTCGGGACAGAGCTGCATCGCCGGCAAGCGCTTCATCGTGGTCGAGAAAGTGCGCCGGCAGTTCGAGGAGCTCTTCGTCCAGCGCATGAGCGCCGTCAAGATGGGCGACCCGCTCGACGAGGACACCGAGATGGGGCCGCTGGCGCGCCATGATCTGCGCGACAGGGTGCATCGGCAGGTCGAAGGCAGCATCGCCAAGGGCGCGCGCTGCCTGCTCGGCGGGACGATCCCCAACAACCCCGGCGCCTACTATCCGCCGACGGTGCTGACCGACGTCGCCAAGGGAATGCCGGCCTTCGACGAGGAGGTATTCGGCCCGGTGGCGGCGGTCGTTCCGGTCAAGAACGAGGAAGCCGCCATCGCCGCCGCGAATGACTCGGCTTTCGGCCTTGGCGGCGGCGTCCTCACGCGCGATCTCGCGCGCGGCGAGCGCATCGCCGCCGAGCGGATCGAGAGCGGCATGGTATTCGTCAATGACGCCGTCCGGTCCGACCCGCGGCTGCCCTTCGGCGGTATCAAGGAAAGCGGCTACGGGCGCGAGCTGTCGCATTACGGGATCAAGGAATTCGTGAACATCAAGACCGTGTGCGTCGCTTGACGGGAAGGAGCGTCGCCATGCCGGTTCTGACGGTCCAGGGGCACGCGATCGAGACGACCTCGCGCCGGGTTTTCCGCGAAGCCGCTCGCATGGCATTCATGAATCGTCAGCGGCGCGAGGAGCGCGTCGATGTCGCGCGGCGCGACGTGCTGCAATCGGCGAAGCTGCCGCTGACGCGCGCGGACGAGGGAGCGATGAAGAGAGCAGCAGCCATTTTGATCGCTCAGGGAATCACGAATCTCTGATGCGCGACGCGCGATGTTCCAGGGGATTCCGGCTGTCCTGACGGCGGCCAAGGCGATGGGCGTCACGGTGTAGGAGCCTGTCCTCGGGGAGGAATCATGTCCATCAGCGATATTCTCGTGCATGTCGACACGTCGCCTGGCTGCCGCATGCGCCTCTGGCTCGCCACTCAGATCGCCCAGCGCTTCAAGGCCTATCTCATCGCCGTGGGTTCGGACGACGCGGCCCTGGCCGAAGAGCGGTTCACGGCCATGCTGGCGGAGGAGGATCTGCGCGGCGAGTGGCGGACGGCGGTAGGGCTGGTCGCATCCTATGTGGCACGCGCGGCGCGCGCGAGCGACCTCGTCGTC
>DASVOY010000668.1:0-5986 GCA_036383115.1 Allostellaceae bacterium | reverse complement strand
CGACGCCGGTCGACGGCAATATCGAGCGGGTGATGGCGCGCCTCTTCGCCCATGCCGAGCCGCTGCCCGACGCCAAGCCGGCCCTGCGCCGGCTGGCGGCGACCCTGACGCCGGCCGAGCGGGCGGGCGATTATGCCCAGGCGGTCATGGATCTGGGCGCCACGGTGTGCACGCCGAAGAAGCCCAAATGCATTCTCTGCCCGTGGCGCGAGGCCTGCCGCGGGCGGATGCAGGGCATCGCCGAGAGCCTGCCGGCAAGGCGCGCCAAGGGCGAGAAGCCGCTGCGGCGCGGCGTCGCCTTCTGGGCGGTGCGGCCGGACGGCGCGGTGCTGCTGCGCCGCCGGCCCGAGACGGGACTTCTCGGCGGCATGATGGAGGTGCCCTCGACCCCATGGCGCGAGGCGCTCTGGGGCGAGGCGGAGGCGAGGGCGGCGGCGCCGGTGCCGGCGAAGTGGCGGGCCCTGCCGGGGATAGTGCGGCACAACTTCACCCATTTCCACCTCGAGCTCGCCGTCCTGGCCGGCGAGGTGCGCGCCGGGTTCAGCAAGGGCGGCGGGAAGTGGGTCAAGCTGGACGAGCTCGGGGCCGAGGCGCTGCCGACCCTGATGAAGAAGGTGGTGGCGCATGCGCGGGGTGGGCCGCGACGCTAGTCGAGTGCCCGATCCGTCCCTCTCCCTTTGCGGGAGAGAGTGGCCGCGAAGCGGCCGGGTGAGGGGTGGCCACACGCTCCCCCTCACCCTCCCATCGCTGCGCGATGCGCCTCTTCCTCTCCCGCAAGGTGAAAGGGTGATTTCTGCCTTACCCTGCCTTCTCCAGCCGTGACGCCGCGCTCGCGACGGCCTGGAGCGAGGCGGTGACGATGTTCTCGTCGAGGCCGACGCCGTAGAGCGTCTCGCCGCCCTTGGCACGGATCTGCGCGTAAGCCGCAGCCTTTGCCGAGGAGCCCGCGGTCACGGCGTGCTCGCGGTAATCGACGAAGGCGAAGTCGATGCCGCAGTGACGGTGCAAGGCATCGACGAAGGCGTCGATCGGTCCGTTGCCGGCGCCGTCGATCACCTGCTCCACGCCGTTGCGGCGGATCGTGGCCTCGAGCCGCCGCCCGACTTTGCCATTGGACAGCATCCGGTAGTCGACCAGCGCCACCGGCGCCGCGGGATCGAGATAGGTCTTCTCGAAGAGGCGCCAGATCTCGGCCGCGCTCGCCTCCTTGCCGGTGCGGTCGGTCATCTCCTGGACGATGCCGCTGAACTCGACCTGCAGCAGGCGCGGCAGGTCGAGGCCGTAATCGGTCTTGAGCAGATAGGCGATGCCGCCTTTGCCCGACTGGCTGTTGATGCGGATGATGGCCTCGTAGCTACGGCCGAGATCCTGCGGGTCGACGGGCAGATAAGGCACTTCCCAGAGCCCGTCGTTGCGTTTGCGCAGCGCGTCGAAGCCCTTCTTGATCGCGTCCTGGTGCGAGCCCGAGAACGCCGTGAAGACGAGTTCCCCGGCATAGGGATGGCGCGGGTGGACGGGCAGCTGATTGCAGTATTCCACCGTGCGGACGATCTCGTTGATGTCGCTGATGGCGAGGCCGGGATCGACGCCCTGGCTGAAGAGGTTGAGCGCCAGGGTCATGACGTCGACATTGCCGGTGCGCTCGCCATTGCCGAAGAGCGTGCCCTCGACGCGATCCGCGCCGGCCATGACCGCAAGCTCGGCCGCCGCCACGGCGGTGCCGCGGTCGTTGTGCGGGTGGACGCTGAGCACGATCCGCTCGCGGCCGCCGATGTGGCGGCCGAACCATTCGATCTGGTCGGCGAAGACGTTGGGCATCGCCATCTCAACCGTGGCCGGCAGGTTAATGATTGCCTTGCGCGCGGGCGTCGGCCGCCAGACATCGAGCACCGCCTCGCAGATATCGACGGCGAAATCGAGCTCGGTGCCGGTGAAGCTCTCTGGCGAGTACTGGTAGACGATCTCGGTCTCCGGCATCGCCGCGGCGAGCTCGCGGATGAGGCGTGCGCCGGTGATGGCGATGTCGCTGATCCCGGCGCGGTCGAGGCCGAAGACGACGCGGCGCTGCAAGGCCGAGGTCGAGTTGTAGAGATGGACGATGGCGCGCCGCGCGCCGCGGATCGATTCGAACGTCCGCTCGATGAGCTCGGGCCGCGACTGGGTCAGCACCTGGATGGTGACGTCGTCGGGCACGAGATCGTCGTCGACGAGCTGGCGGATGAAATCGAAATCGGTCTGGGACGCCGCCGGGAATCCGACTTCGATCTCCTTGAAGCCCAACTTCACCAGAAGGTCGAACATGCGCCGCTTGCGCTCGGCGCCCATCGGCTCGACAAGGGCCTGGTTGCCGTCGCGGAGATCGACGCTGCACCAGATCGGCGCGCGCTCGATGACGCGCGACGGCCAGCGCCGGTCGGGCAGATCGATGGCGGGGAAGGGGCGGTACTTGTGGACGGGCATGCTGCTCATGGACGGGCTCCTGTCGGGTGCGGCCTGGGCGGCCGGAAAGACACGATCGGGGTTGACGGGCGCCGAGCAGGCTCAGGCTCGGCGACCGTTCCTAAGTCGATGCGTGATCAGGCGCGCGCAGACCGGCGCGGAGGCACAGACAGGACGGACGGGGCTTTCGGAAGACATCGCAGACACCACGCGGAGATGGACAACGGCAAACCTGCCGACGCTCGTCAGAGCGCCGGGGTGATAAGTCGAAGGCCGTTGATCCGCGCGTGGTTCTGCATGTCGCCTGGAAGATTAGGGGAGGCGGGCCGAGCGGTCAATGCTCCAGCCAATGGCATGCAACGGCCGTGGTCAATCCTTGGTTAATCTTGATCAGGCCAGAATGCGGGCGTACCGGTCTTGACCAGAGGTCGGCTGCACAGGCGCGGGTGCGCCGCGGCGTGGACAGATGACAGCGAAGGCTATGGCACGATGGGGTCCCGCGCTTGCGGGCCTTGTTCTCTTGGGTTGGGCGAGCGTCGCCGGTGCAGGCCGCGTCGACCTCGGCAAGGCGCGGGTCTCGTTCGCGGGGATCGGCCCGGTGCATTTCGGCATGTCGCTCGACGAAGCCGAGCAGGCGCTCGGCACCTCGCTCGAGAGCCGGGATAGTGGCGAGGAGTCGACGGATTGCGACATCGTCGTGCCGAAGGCCGGCCCCGCCGGCCTGTCCTTCATGACCTCGTCCGACACGATCGTCCGTCTGGACGTCAGCAAGCCGGGCATTCGCACCAGCCGCGGCGTCGGCGTCGGCAGCAGCGAGGGCGAGGTGCTGGCGGCCTATGGCAAGCACCTCTGGATCGAGCCGCATACCGCGCGGGCCACCGAGGGCTGGCATCTCATGCAGATCTTCGGCGGGGATGACCGCGCCAAGATCGTGTTCGAGACCGACGGCAAGCGTGTCGTGAGCTATCGCGCCGGCCAGCTCCCGGATGTCGACTTCGCCGAGGGCTGCTCCTGACCGGCGCTCACGCGCTGTCCTCTCCCGAGCGGCAGCAGGAATCCGAGCCTCCGGCCGACACGTAGCGCCCCGTCGGGGCGACGGCGCCGTCGCTGCCATACCGGTCGTGGTGCCGCACCCAGTCGGTCAGGTTGTGGTTGGGCCCGGTCTCGTTGCGGCCCTTCGGCGTGAGGTCGAGCAGATTGTACGCGCCGAGTAGAATGTCGCCGCCGCGCGCGTAGCTGGAATAGGTGTGGAAGATGTCGCCGGCCGGGTCCTTGTAGAACACGCTGGTGCCGGGCAGCTCCTCGCTCTGGAAAGGGCGCATGTCGTAGTTGTAGTACACCTCGCCCTTGGCGATGTCCTCCTTGGTGAAGGACACGTGGTAATCGTAGTTGAAGTCGCTGCCGTAGGACGACATCCAGATCTGAGGTCAGCCTGTCGGCGTCGCCGGCGCGCAGAATGGCCCGCTGGTGGTGACCGAGAACGGCAACGCGACGATCATGCGCGTCGCCCTCGCGCGCCGGCGAGCGGTGCGGGCTTTCGTCTGGCTCAGATTCGCTCGAGCAGCCGCCGGCGCAGCCAACGCCGGGCGGGCAACTCGACGACGTGATAGGTGGCCGCCGCGGTGGCGATCGTGGCGAGGCAGAAGCCGATCCCCATGACCCAGGCTCCCGCCGTCGAGGCGGCGCCGGCCAGGCGCGGCTCCACCAGCTTGCCCAGCGTCATGCGGATCGGCACGTGCACCATGTAGAGCGAGTAGGAGATCTCGCCGAGATAGACCAGGGCCGGCACGCTCAGGATGCGGGCCACGAGGTTGCCAGGTGCGCTGCCGGCGAGGATCGCCAGGACGAAGACCCCGACAATGGCGAAATCGCGTGCGGGCGTCGACGCGAGCAGGACCGCGCCGAGGATCGCGGCGAGGACCACGGCCGTCCACGGCCAGGCCGGCATGTCGATGAAGGCGGTCGACGCGCAGCAGAGCGCGCCGGCGGTGAATTCGAGGCATACCCGCGCCAGCGCGAATTGGCCAAAATGGCCGCCATCGAATTTGAGGTCGAGATCGCAACCAAAGAAGAAGACATAGGCAAGGGCGAAGATCGCCATCTCGGTGCCGAGCCAGAACGCGGCCTGGCGCTTCGAGGCGATGCGGTTGAGGCCCAGCGCCAGCAGCGGAAAGAGCAGGTAGACGAACCATTCGCAGCTGATCGACCAGGCCGGGAAATTCCAGTGGATGTCGTCGCTGACCCCCCAGGACTGCACGAGCAGGAGGTTGTAGATGAAGTCGATGGCGCGGAAGTCCTCCGGGTGCGTCGGCGCGATGCCGATCCGGCGGCTGGCGAGCACGACGAGCGCGAGTCCGCACAGCGTCAGCAGATGCATCGGGTACATCCGCGCGAGGCGCAGCCCGTAGAAGTGCAGCACCGAACGAAGCGATGGCGAGGCTGCGTCGCGCTGATGGACGTAGGAGATGATGAAGCCGCTCAGCACGAAGAACAGATCGACGCCGAGATAGCCGTAGTTCAGTGCGGGGACGATTTGATCGAGCTGGAGCGGCGCCAGAGGGCTTTTGGCGAAATGGAATCCGACGACCCAGAGCGCCGCCACGGCGCGGATTCCGGTCAGCGCGTCGATCCGCGACGACGCTGGCGGGACGCAAGTGCTGGCGGCTGCGGAAGGGACGGGTCCAGGGGGTACCAGATCGTGCAAGATTCGAACCGCGCGTCGGTTGCTCTACTATTCGGCACAAATCAACAAACGAACGCAGCCTTTGGTTCCGCCATCTTTTCCGCCCTGGGGCGTGCGTTGGGATGTCCGGAATGGGCCGCGATGCGCAGTGGCGGCGCCAAGGTGGCGCGTCCGCCTACAAGCCAACGCTGGAAGCCCGAACTGGGCGTCGGAGCACTGAGCACTGTCGTCGCGCCGTCCGTCGACGGGACGCACGCGCAGCGAACTAGGCCGGTTGTCTGGTTCCCATCTCTGCCCGCACCTTCTGGCGCAGCACGTCGATCGACACCGGCTCGCCCTTGTGCAGGAAGTGCCAGAAGGCCCAGCCGTTGCACGCCGGCGCGCCCTGCACTTGCGCGCCGACCTGGTGGATCGAGCCGCGCGCGTCGGCGGAGATGACGGTGCCGTCGGCGCGCACCTTGGCGGTGAAGCGGCGGCTCGCATCGACGAGCACGTCGCCGGGCTTGAGCAGGCCGCGCTCGACCAGCGTGCCGAAGGGGATGCGCGGCTCCTCGCGCTTGGCTTGCGTCGTCACCGCGTCGAGCGGCGCCGCGGTGACCGCGGCGATGCGCTCGCGCGCGATCGCCGCGTAATCCTCGTCGCGCTCGATGCCGATGAAGCGGCGGCCGAGCCGCTTCGCTACCGCGCCGGTGGTGCCGGTGCCGAAGAAGGGATCGAGCACGGTGTCGCCCGGCCGCGTCGAGGCCAGCAGCACGCGGTGGAGGAGGGCCTCGGGCTTCTGCGTCGGATGCGCCTTCTTGCCGTCGCGCTTCAGGCGCTCCGGCCCGCCGCAGAGCGGCAGGAGCCAGTCGCTGCGCATCTGCA
>DASVOY010000667.1:0-6020 GCA_036383115.1 Allostellaceae bacterium | reverse complement strand
CGTCGCGGAGCGGCAGCAGCACAAAAGCGCGCTCGTGGAGGCGCGGGTGCGGCAGAATCGCCCGCGGCCCGCCCGGCTGCACCAGACCATCGTAGTCGAGGAGATCGAGGTCGAGCACGCGCGGCTCGTTGCGCCGCTGGCGGACGCGGCCGAAGCGCCGCTCGACGCGGTGCAGCAGCTTCAGAAGCTCCGCCGGCGCGAGCCGCGTCGCCACCGCGGCGACGCCGTTCACATACCAGGGTTGGTCGTCGGCGGGTACCGGCGCCGAGCGGTACCAGGGCGACAATTTGTCGACGGCGACGCCCTCGGCCGCGAGCGCATCGAGCGCCGCCGCGAGCGTCGCTTGCGGCGAGCCATGCGCCGCGCTCGGCAGATTGGCGCCCAGTCCGAGCAGGATCATGGCGACCCCGCTTCGCTTGACGCCGTCACCGGCTTGCGGGCAAATGCAGCAACAGAATCGTCACGGCATGGTGGTCGTCGACGCGCGCTCATGGAGCCAAGGGATGATATTTTACCCACAAGAGAAGATCGCCCTCTTCATCGATGGTGCCAATCTCTATGCCGCCGCGCGCGCCCTGCAATTCGACATCGACTATAAGCGTCTCCTCGAACTCTTCGGATCGAAGGGCCGGCTCATCCGCGCCTTCTATTATACGGCGCTGATAGAAGATCAGGAGTACTCGCCGATCCGCCCGCTCGTCGATTGGCTCGACTACAACGGCTACACCATGGTGACCAAGCCGACCAAGGAGTACACGGACGCCATGGGCCGCCGCAAGATCAAGGGGAACATGGACATCGAGCTCGCCATCGACGTCATGGAGATGGCGCAGTATCTCGACCACATCGTGCTGTTCTCCGGCGACGGCGATTTCCGCCGGCTCGTCGAGGCGGTGCAGCGCAAGGGGGTGCGCGTCACCGTCGTCTCCACCATCCGTTCCTCGCCGCCGATGGTCGCCGACGAGCTGCGCCGGCAGGCCGACACCTTCGTCGAGCTGCAGGAGCTGGCGCCAAGCATTATGCGCGTGCACCATCGCGAGGACAGCCAGCAGCGTCCGATGCCGCAAGCGTTCAACAGCAGCCAGTGACATTCTCCCTCGCGGCGCCGGAGCGCGACTGCCCGCTCTGCCCGCGGCTCGCGCGCTTTCGCGCCGCCCAGCGCGCCGCCTTTCCCGACTGGCACAACGCCCCGGTGCCGTCCTTCGGCGGCGAGGATGCGCGGCTCCTGATCGTCGGTCTGGCGCCGGGATTGCGCGGCGCCAACCGCACTGGCCGCCCGTTCACCGGCGACCATGCCGGCCAGCTGCTCTACGGCACGCTCAGGAAATTCGGCTTCGCCCGCGGCATCTATGCCGAGCGCGCCGATGACGGTCTCGCGCTGGTCGATTGCCGCATCACCAACGCGGTGCGCTGCGTGCCGCCGGAGAACAAACCCGAGCCGGCGGAGATCGCCACCTGCAACCAATTCCTCGCCGTCGAGCTGAAGCGCCTCCAGCGCCTCGAGGCCGTCGTGGCGCTGGGTGCGGTCGCGCATCAAGCGGTATTGATCGCGCTTGGTCACCGGCGCGCCGCCTTCCCCTTCGCGCATGGCGCGATGCATGCGCTGCCGGACGGGCTGTCGCTCGCCGACAGCTATCACTGCTCCCGCTACAACACCAACACCGGCAAGCTGACGACCGAGATGTTTGAAGCAGTCTTCGCCGAAGTGCGGCGCAAGCTCGGCGGCCAAGGTTAATTAGAGCCCCCCGCGCCGGGAGTGTCGGATGGGGCTGCACATGCGGACGCCTCAGGCGTTTCGGTCGCGCATAATGCGCGCCTTGGCGCGCTGCCAATCGCGGGCCTTCTCGGTCTCGCGCTTGTCGGCCTTGCGCTTGCCCTTGGCGAGGCCGAGCTGGAGCTTGGCGCGGCCGCGCTCGTTGAAATAGACCGCGAGCGGCACGAGGGTGACGCCCTCGCGCTTGATCGCCCCCATCAGCCGGTTGATCTCGCGCCGGTGCAGCAGCAGCTTGCGCATCCGGCGCGGTTCGTGATTGAAGCGTGCCGACGGATATTCCGGAAAATGCGCGTTGACGAGGTAGATGTCGCCGTCGCGCTCGGTGGCATAGGCCTCGTTGATGCTGGCGAGGCCCTGGCGCAGCACCTTGACCTCGGTGCCGGCGAGCATCATGCCCGCCTCGACCGTGTCCTCGATGTGGTAGTCGTGACGCGCCCGCCGGTTCTGGGCGACGAAACGCTCGGTCCCGCGCAGCGCCATTCAGCTCAGTTCAGTTGAGCAGTCCCGCGGAGCGCATCGCCTGCTGCACCTTACCCTGCGCCTCCGGGCTGGCCGCAACCAGCGGCAGGCGCACCTCAGGCGAGAGCTTGGTGAGTAGCGATGCGCCATATTTCACTGGCGCGGGGCTGGTCTCGACGAAGAGCGCGTCATGCAGCGCCGCCAAGCGGTCGTTGATCTTCATGGCCCGGCCCGTGTCGCCCTTCTGCCACGCCTCCTGCATGTCGGCGCAGGCGCGCGGCGCCACGTTGGCGGTCACCGAGATACAGCCGACACCGCCCTGCGCATTGAAGGCGAGCGCGGTCACGTCCTCGCCGGACAGCATGCAGAAATCGGCGCCGATCGCCTGGCGCGTGCGCAACGGGCGGGCGAGGTCGTTGGTCGCGTCCTTGACGCCGACGATGTTGGGCAGCTTGGCGAGCCGCGCCATGGTGGCGACGCTCATGTCGACCGCGGTGCGGATCGGGATGTTGTAGATGATGATCGGCAGGTCGGCCGCGTCATGGATGGCCTTGAAGTGCTGGTAAAGCCCTTCCTGGGTCGGGCGGTTGTAGTAGGGGCAGACCACGAGCGCCGCATCGGCACCCGCCTTCTTGGCGTGGCGCGTGAAGTCGATCGCCTCGTCGGTCGAGTTCGAACCGGTGCCGGCGACGACCGGGACGCGCTTCTTGGCGGCCTCGACGCAGAGCTCCACGACGCGCTTGTGCTCGGCATGGCTCAAGGTCGGTGACTCGCCGGTAGTGCCGCAGGGCACCAGGCCGTGCGTTCCCTGCTCGACCTGCCATTCGACGAAGTCTTGGAAGCCCTTCTGATCGACCGCTCCGTTGCGGAACGGCGTGATGAGGGCGACGATCGAGCCCTTGAGCATGGGCATCCTCCCGAACGGCTACAGCCGAAGCACCGTCGCGACGATAGCCCCTTAAGGGGGATGGCGGCAACATATCGCAGCCGCATCTGCGTGATTTACCGAAATTTGACTCCTCCCGGCGAGGGTGGCGGCGTCGGCACGGCTTGTCTGCCGCCGGCATGCCGTTAGAATAACCCCAGGTTTCGCGCCGGAGCTGTCGGTGCACGGGAGTTGAGGCCGGTGAGGCGTTTGGCACGTTCTCTAGTACTTTGGTTCCTGCTTGTCTTCCCGGCACTGGCGACGCCGGCCTTGGCGGAGCTGAGCAGCGCCGACCGGCAGCTCTACCGCGAGGCTTTCCAGGCGGTGCGCACGGGCGACTGGGCCCTCGCCGGGCAGCGCGCCGACAAGGCGCAGAACGGGCTCCTCGCCAAGATGCTGTGGTGGCTCAACCTGGCCCGCGACGGCAGCGGCGCCACCTTCGCCGAGATCACCGAATTCGTTGCCGCCAACCCCGAATGGCCGAGCCCGCTGGTGCTGCGCCAGCACGCCGAGGAATCGACCGCCGGTGCCTCCGACAAGGCGGTGGCCGATTGGTTCGAGCGCTTCCCGCCGGTGACCTCGGGCGGCAAGCTCAAACAGGCGCAGATCTGGATCAACGCCGGCCGCGACGAGGACGGCAAGGCGCGCATCCGCGACGTCTGGATCAATAGCGATCTCAGCATCTTCGAAGAGAAGACGGTCCTGCAGCGCTACCACGACGTGCTGCGCGAGGAGGATCATGTCAAGCGCCTCGACCGACTGCTGTGGGACGGCCAGGTCGACGCGGCGCGGCGGATGATGCCGCACGTGAGCGCCGATTATCGCGCGCTGGCCGAGGCGCGCATCAAGTTCACGCACATGGCGCGCGGTATCGACAAGGCGCTGGCGCAGGTGCCGCAATCGCTGCAGGACGACCCCGGCCTGCTCTTCGCGCGGCTGCGGTGGCACAGCCGGAAGGGACATTACGACGAGGCCATCGCCATCCTCGACCACGCCCCGGAAGATCTGGTGCGGCCGATCGCCTGGGCGGGCGAGCGGCAGGCGCTGGCGCGCTACGCCCTGGTCAATGGCGACATCCCGCTCGCCTACCGCCTGGCGGCGCGGCACGGGCTCACGAGTGGCCCGGTCTTCGCCGAGCTGGAGTTCTTCGCCGGCTGGGTCGCGCTGCGCTTCCAGCATGAAGCGGATGTCGCCTACAACCATTTCGTCAATCTCTACGAATCGGTGAAGTTGCCGGTCAGCATCGCCCGCGCCTCCTATTGGGCCGGGCGCGCCGCCGACTCCATGGGCTACGACCAGCTCGCCGCCACCTGGTATCGCTCGGCGGCCGAGCATGTGACGACCTATTACGGCCAGCTCGCCGCCGCCGGGCTGGGCGAACCGAAGCTCGAGCGCGTGCTGGACGAGCCGGCGCCGACCGCCGAGGAGACTGCGGCCTTCGACAAGCGCGAGATCGTCCAGGTGCTGCGCGACCTCGCCGAGGTCGGCGCCACCGAATATATGCGGCCGTTCATCATGAGGCTGAGCGAGCTCGCCAAGACGCCAGGCGAGCATGCGCTGGTGGCGCATCTGGCGTTGCACATCGACCGTCCCGACCTCGCCATCGCCGCGGCGAAGAAGGCGAGCTATGCCGGCGTCATCCTGCTCGCCGAGGGCTATCCGGTGTCCGAGCTGCCGCCGGGCGGCACCGTCGAGCATCCGCTGGTGCTGGCGATGACCCGCCAGGAGAGCGCCTTCGACCGCGAGGCCGTGAGCTCGGCCGGCGCGCTCGGCCTGATGCAGGTCATGCCCGCCACCGCCCGACACGTCGCCCGCGCCAAGGGCATACGCTACGATAGGCGGCGGCTGACCACCGACCGGCATTACAACATCACCATCGGCCGAGCCTATCTCGACGGCCTGCTCGGCGATTTCTCCGGCTCCTACGTGCTCGCGATCGCGGCCTACAATGCCGGGCCGAACCGCGTGAAGCAGTGGATCCGCGATTACGGCGATCCCCGCTCCAAGGACGTCGACGTGATCGACTGGATCGAATCGATCCCGCTCGGCGAGACGCGCAACTATGTGCAGCGCGTACTGGAGAACCTCCAGCTCTACCGCCTGCGCATGGGCGATGACGGTCTCGCCTTCTCGCTGGCGAGCGACTTGAAACGCTGACCCCTCCGGGGTTATCCCCTGGTCGGAGGCCCGCCATGACCGACCAACCGCTCGCCGACGCCCGCGCTTGCGTCTTCGATGCCTATGGTACGCTGTTCGATCTGACCTCGGCCACGCGCCGGCACCGCGACGCGCTCGGCGGCACGGCCGATGCGCTCAGCGCGCTCTGGCGCAGCAAGCAGCTCGAATACACCTGGCTCAGGAGCCTGATGGGCTGCCACGCCGATTTCTGGCAGGTCACCGGCGAGTCGCTCGACTACGCAATGACTGCGCTCAAGATCGGCGACGCAGCCCTGCGCGAGCGGCTGATGGATGCGTTCCTGCACATCGAGGCCTATCCCGACGCCCGGGTCGCGCTCGACGCGCTGAAGCGCGCGCGCCGGCCCGCCGCCATCCTCTCCAACGGCTCGCCGCGCATGCTCGAGGCGGCAGTGGCGTCTGCAAAGGTCGGCGGGCTCGTCGAGCACGTTCTCTCGATCGAGGACGCCGGGGTCTACAAGCCCCATCCGCGTGTCTACGAACTCGTCGTGCGCCGCCTGGATATCCCGGCCGGGCGCATCTGCTTCGTGTCATCGAATGGCTGGGACGCGGTCGGCGCCGCCGCCTTCGGTTTCCAGGCGGTGTGGGCGAACCGCGCTGGCGCGCCGCGCGAACGCCTGCCGGCACAGCCGGTGGCGGAGGTCACGGCGCTCGACGCGCTGCCCG